>JAICVE010000431.1 GCA_025935475.1 Nitrospira sp.
CCACCATGCCGATGCTGATGATTTTGTCGTACATCTGATCGCCGTGGACATCGCGGAAATCGCGCACCTCGATGCGGCAGCGTCGGGACAAACCGGCTGCGCTGATGCGTTGATCCGCTACCTCGGCCTGCCGCCGGCTCAGCGTGATCCCATGGACCAGCGCGCCATGAACCTGTGCAGCGTATAATGCAAAGCCGCCCCACCCGCAGCCGATGTCCAACACACGGTCGCCCGGCTTCAAGCGCAATTTTCGGCACAGATATTCCAGCTTCTGTGTTTGCGCCTGCTCAAGCCCGTCGTCGTCGTTCTGATAATAACCACACGAATACATGAGGCGGCTGTCCAGCCACAGCCGGTAGAATTCGACCGGCACGTCGTAGTGGAATCGCATGGCTTCCTTGTCCCGTAGTTTGTCATGCCGCCGTCCGTGCAGGACGAGGGTTCTCGTTTCTTCTGGCACGCGATCAAGATTGCGCTGGCTCAAGGTGGCCGCTCCACAGCGCAACCAGTCCATCAGCGACCAGCGCCGTTCCATGAGATGGTCGGCCAGCGGCAACAGCGTGTCGAGTGAACCAAGGACATCGATGTCGTCATAGATGTAGGATTCGCCGATGGCCAGCTGGACGGGCCAACGAAGCATCCGGCTGAGCGATTCCGGGTGGCGGAGCACCAGGGTTGCGTCGGTCCGCTGGTCCGACCGCAGCCTCCAGACGGACCCGTCCCAGAAGCGCACCGCGATATTGGGGGTCTCGCACCCGCGGAACAGCTCTTCGAAAAACCCGATGGCCGATCGAATGGGAGATGAATCACTCCTATCGACGGCCGTACCCTCATCCGGCAGTGGGTCAATGGGTGAGAACATGGTGAACTCCCGGGCTGAATGTCGTCGTACCCGCCTCAGCTAGGTCTCCACCTCCACCTTCAGGTCGGCACCGGTCACCTCTCCAACCTGCACCTCCAGCGACCTGTCCCGTTTTCGCTCAAACCGCAAATTTACGGATGACTGGCCGACGCGCAGTTTGCGGAATTCCACCTGGTTGATGAACTCGGGCAGAATCGGCTTGACGATTTTCAAGCGTTGGTTGAAGGCGTCCGGAGCGAGGCCGAGGAACGTTTCGACCAGGAACGGAATCGCCCCTGCCGCCCAGGCCTGCGGATGGCAGGCCACTGGATAGCGGACCGGCTCGCCGTACTCCTCGCGGCCGAAGCCGGTGAAGAGCTCCGGAAGGCGATAGTCCTCGAACTCCATGGCGGCTTCGAGCAAGCCGACAAAAATCCGGGTCGCTTCTTCGTCGTGTCCGTAACGCCGAAAGCCGGCCGCGATCAGCGAATTGTCGTGAGGCCAGACAGTGCCCAGGTGATAGCCCATCGGATTGTAGCGCCGCTCCTTGTATGACAACGTTCTGATGCCCCACCCGTTGAACAGATCAGGCTTCATCAGGCGTTGAACGACCCGTCCGGCCTTGTCCTCGTCGGCGATGCCCGTCCATAAGACCTGGCCCGCATTGGAGGACATGACACGGCAGGGACGGTGTCTCGCCTCGAGCGCCATTGCATAGCAGCCTTCTTCCTCGATCCAGAAGTCGTGGTTGAAGCGCGCGCGAAGCGCCCGCGCTTCGGCGCGCAGACGCGTGGCATGCTCTCGCTCGCCGATCCTCTCGTACAGTTCGGCAATGTCCATCTTCGCCATGTACACGTAGCCCTGCACTTCGGCCAGTGCAATGGGTGGCTCGGCAAACCGGCCGTCTTCGGTCACCACCGCATCTTCAGAATCCTTCCATCCTTGATTGATCAGGCCCTTGTTGGTGTTGCCCATATAGCTGACGTAGCCATCGCCGGCGACATCTCCATACTTATCGATCCAGTGCAGCGCCCGCTCGACGGGGACGCGTAACTCCCTGAAGAGGTCCAAATCGCCGGTCCACCGGGCTTGCTGGCTCATCAAAATGAGGAAGAGTGGCGTGGCGTCGATGGTGCCGTAGTACGGTGTATGGGGAATTTTGTTCATCCGGGCCAGCTCGCCGACCCGCAGCTCATGCAGAATCTTGCCCGGCTGCTCGTCGTGCCAGTCGCTCACCTGCGTCCCCTGATAGCGGGCGAGCAAACGGAGCGTCGGCGCCGGTGTGTCGGACCAGAATGCCAGGGTCTGAAGAGTGGTGGTCAGGCAGTCCCGTCCAAACAAGGTGACGAACCAGGGCACACCGGCGGCGAAAAATTCGTCCCCCCCTATGGACGTTTTCAGCATGTGCAGATCCATCAGCGAACGGCGCATCACGCGGTTGAGCAACAAGCTGTCGCTGCGGAAATCTGTCTCACGTTTCAGCCACTGATCGGCGGACGCCTTGATGCTGTGGGAAACGGTATGCAGATCTCGGTACACGCTCGTTTGCGCGAACAGCCGGTTTGGCTGTTCCTCCGATTCGGCGATGGCCAGCGAGATACGGATCTGCCTGATCTCGTTCGGCTTGAGCGAAATGTGAAACTGGACGGTGTCGCCCTTGATCTCTGCGGGCAACGGATAGAAGTGCACGGCCAGACTCCGCCGGATTTTGTCCCCTCCCTCATAGGAGAACACGAGACATTTGTCCTTCCAGACGGGCTTGAAGAGCTTGCCTTTCACCTCGCGGAGCAGCCCGCGGATCTCAAACACATCTTCAAAGCCTGCACGAAAGCGCATGGTTAAGGGAAAATCGATCGCCTCGTA
>JAICVE010000423.1 GCA_025935475.1 Nitrospira sp.
CCCCTCAAGGCCAACGTTCAGGGCAGTTGTCAAGGCAACAAAAAGCCCGCTTCCTTTCGGAGGCGGGCTTTTGCATTTGCATCGGGCATTTCCCGATCTTGCTCAGCCGCTTTCTTCCTAAGGAGGCGACTGGGAAGATGCCCCAAAGTTCCGTTGGAGATCGTGGTTTTTCTAATCCGGCGACAGCTTGAGGGCCCGTCCAGATTTACGTGTAATATCAGCTTGCAATGCTAGCACTTATGACGATTGAATGGTCGGAATCCCACCGGACACATCTAGGGAAGTTCCTAGTACGCCGGTCTAATGACCCAGCCTATGATCCCGCCTCAACAGTCTCACTAGTATCACTGTGAGCGCTTCACACCGGGAGGGTGCCATGACTCGTCAATGTGCGTGGTGTGCAACATACCTCGACTTCGTCCAATCCGAAACCTGCGTGACCCATGGAATCTGTGAAAGCTGCGTGGAACGAATCCGCCGCGCCACACTTGAAGAGCTTGCACCTCCTCCTGAAACAATTCTCGTCGGCGACGGCCATCTCGCGCCTTCGATGATGAGGACCTGATGTTGCGACCGCTCCGAGAGCCTCACTGAGGTTCCCGGCTAAGCAGGTCGCGCTGAAACTGTTCCAACTGTTTGGTCAGTCGGTCCAATTCGTTGCGCGTCTCCTCCAGCCGGTGTTCGGCTAAAAGCACCTTCCCCTGCTCAAACTGCCCGAATTGTTCTTGCAAACGCCGACTTTCCACAACGAGAACGTCGGTCAGATGACGACCCAGTTCCTGACCCGTCAGTGCCGAGACGTCCCGACTCTTAATGGACATTTCGGCCTTAAGGACCCTGACGGCGCGGCCGAGATCCTGCGTCCGCTCGAACAGTTCCTGCCTCAACTGATCCGTTAGATGCGACAGTCGGCGTGCCAGCAACTTGTACGCTACGATGAGCCCGGCGATTGCCAGGAAGGTCACTGTTCCAAAGAGCCGGTTGGTCAGAGCAATGGGGGGAGGCACCAACGGCGGAGAGAGTGCATATCCGACGAACATGAGAGCAATGCACAGTGCGGCAACTAACAACGGGGAATAGACGGAGGCGATCAAGTAGGTCAACCCAAGAGGAATGACATAGAGCAGCCAAGGTGTGAACCCCAGGCCGGTGCGGACGTCAACGAAGAAGACAGCGGCCAGAAGCACCGCGATGACGACGGACACGCCCAATTGTTGAGATTTCATCTACGGGGACTCGAGCGACAGACAGAGGTCAAGCGCCTCTTGTAAGAGCGCCTGGCGTGTGATCGCCAGATTGCATGTCGGACAGGTTAAAAATGCTCCATTCGGAACCAGCGCTGAATCCTTGCAGTGAGGACAGGCCGGCGTTCCGAGGACGCAAGATGGACGTGTGGTGGTCGGCAAAATAGCCATACAAGCCGCCTTTCAGCCAGGTGAACTGCGTGAGACGTCGTCAGAAGAAACCGGAAATGATGCAGAATGAATGAGGAATGAGAGCCGGGGAAAAATTTTCGGCTATTCTACAGATTTGGAAAAATTTGTAAAGGGCGGACGGCAAGAGGAAATAGAGGGTACGCAGCGGGAGATTGATCAGCCAGGGATTGCCAAGGACCAGATGTAAAAATTGGGTAAATTAAAAGAGCCCGCCTCCCTTTCGGAAAGCGGGCTCCTCTCTTGGATTTTGGCAATGTTTCCATTGCCGTTTTCTAAGATGACCTCATCCTAATCAAACAGCGCAAAAATGGGGCCTGGGAAAATGACCAGAACGGCCGAGAAAAACCTCCAGCTGGCTACTCTTGACCGATTTCATAGACAAGGGTCACCGTCGCTTCGACCTTGATTTCGCCGGAGAAAACCGGCGCTTCCCCGCCGCCCTCCATGGCCATCATTGATCGAGACACCTTGGGCACAAAGGGCTGCACGACATGGCCTTCCTCGGTCGTCTTGAGCACGCGAATCAGCCTCACCTTCAACGCCTCACCGAGCGCCGACGCCTTCTCGCGGGCCTTGGCCGCTGCTTGTTTGAGAGCCCCCAGTTTCGCCTGCTGCTCGTCACGAAGCGCCCAATGCAGGCCTTGGAACTGATTCGCTCCCGCGGCGAGCGATTCTTCGATCACCGGACCGACCTTGTTCAGATCGCGTACCTCGACCGTCATCGTACTGCTGATGATATAGCCGATAATTTCCGGCGGCCCCGTCGGGCCATCGGAGCGTTTGGGCTGCGGCCTGTATTGAGGCGAAACTGAAAATGAGGCGGTCTGAATGCGTTCATTCTCGATCTGCAAGGCACGCAGGCGCTCGACGACCTTGTTCATCACCAGTCGGTTTTGCCGCTGAGCTTCCCCGACCGTCTTCCCCGTCGTCTCCATGCCGAGGATCACGAATGCGGTATCCGGTGCGAGCGAAATCTGACCATGTCCCGTAACCGTCACTGCCGGCTTTTCTGGCACGTCGTCGTGCGCCAGCGCCGCCAACGGCACGACCAACCATGCCATGAGCGACAAGACCATCATGATAGAGGACCTCCCCTTCTGCGCTGCCATGAGACCTCGGTTTAACACGTCATGCGCCTCCATCGCCGGGTTAACACCAACATGGTCACGCCTGTGATGCCGCCAAAGAGCCAGGTTAAAAGCCGGATAGGAAACCAGAAGAAGGCGATCGCGGCCTCGATCGTGGGAAATCGCAGAGCTTCAATCATGTGTTGAAGGCCATCACTCTGAAAGAAGGGGTATAGCACCATGGCAATCAGTCCGGCAACGTACCCGGCAACAAC
>JAICVE010000177.1 GCA_025935475.1 Nitrospira sp.
AGGCGCGTTTACTTTATCACTTATCAATCCCTAATTACGAATTACGGCTATAGCCCTGCGGCTTGCTTTAACGCCTCCGCCTTATCGGTGCGCTCCCAGGGGAACTCGATATCGTCGCGGCCGAAGTGACCGTACGCAGCGGTCTTGCGGTAGATTGGCTTGCGCAGGCCGAGGTCGCGGATGATCGCGCCGGGGCGCAGGTCGAAGTACTCCGTGATGAGGGCGGCGATCTTTTCATCCGAGATCCTGGCGGTGCCGAAGGTTTCCACGTTTACCGAAAGCGGGTGCGCGACGCCGATGGCATAGGCCACCTGCACTTCCACGCGGTCGGCGAGACCCGCGGCGACGATGTTCTTCGCCACATAACGTGCCGCGTAGGCTGCCGAGCGGTCCACCTTCGTCGGGTCCTTTCCACTGAAGGCGCCGCCGCCGTGACGGCCCATCCCGCCGTAGGTATCCACGATGATCTTGCGTCCGGTCACGCCCGCATCGCCCATCGGACCGCCGACGACAAAGCGACCGGTCGGGTTCACGTAGACCTTGAGATCGTTGTCCACCATATCTTCGGGAAGCGTGGGTATAATGATCTGTTCGGTCACAGACTCCACGATCTCGGCCTGGGAAACATCCGGTGCATGCTGTGTGGAGATGAGAACCGTGTCGATGCGTTTGGGCTTTCCCATGGAATATTCAACCGTGACCTGGCTCTTCGCATCGGGGCGAAGCCAGGAGATCTCCCCACTTTTGCGTACTTCACTTTGACGGCGGGTCAGTTTGTGCGCCAGATAAATGGGCATGGGCATGAGAGTCGGGGTCTCGTTGCAGGCATAACCGAACATCATGCCCTGGTCGCCGGCGCCGATGGTTTCCACTTCCGCGTCGGTGATCTCATGGCCGTTGCGTGATTCAAGCGCGTGGTCCACGCCCATGGCGATATCCGGGCTCTGGCTGGCGATGGCTGTAAGTACGGCACAGGTGTGACCGTCGAAACCCTTGTCACTGCTATCGTAGCCAATCTCCAGCACCACCGTCCGGACGAGGTCGTCAAAATTAACAAAAGCCTGGGTGGTGATCTCTCCCAGGAGGGCAACGAAGCCCGTCTTGGTTGCAGTCTCGCAGGCGACGCGCGAGCGGGGATCCTGCTCGAGGCACGCGTCCAGCACTGCGTCTGAGATTTGATCGCAGAGCTTGTCGGGATGTCCCTCCGTCACTGATTCTGATGTGAACATCAGCTTGGAGGCTGTCATGAAAGTGTTGCTCATTGCTTGTTGAAACTCCTTTAGAAATGAAATTGCCCCTTCAGACGAGCAGAAAGGGCAATCAATCTTTGATTTGGAAGCCCTCTCATCTCCCAGAACATCCGTCTGTCGGAATTGGCACCTTTTCAGCTTTCTTCTAATGATGACTACTCGCTGGCAGGTTGTCGAGGCATCGCAGGGCCGTTCCCTCCGCCTCTCTGGATAAGAGCGCCTTGTGGGGCTATTGGTTTGTGTCGGCATAATATCATAGGGTAGAGGGAAAGTCAATTCAAGGACAGCAATGTTTTCGATATCCATGGATTACTCAAAATCGTTATAATCGTTTTAGTCAATGAGGGAGCCATCAACATATCAATGACGATTTCCTTTTTTCATTTGTAGAAGGTCCAGTATGCCAGAAAAGTTGGGATCTACACCAAAAGTATTAATTATCAGTAACAGGCTAACCACGGGTCCTCTGTGGGTATTCAGTCTTCAGCAGCAGAAACTGAATGTCGTGCTGGAGCCGAACCCATCAAATGCACTCCCACGCTGGGAGAAGGAGATCCCGGAACTGATCGTCATCGATCTTAATCTTCCCAGGGCTCCCATTCTCGAGCTCGTCAGGAGTTTACGTGGCGAGATGCTCATCCCATTCCTTTTGTTGGCCTCCGCCTGGAGCGAGGAGGATGTGTTGGAAGCCTACGAAGCGGGTATAGACGACTATCTTGCCAGACCGGTCAGTCCCTCTCTTTTGCAGGCAAAGATCAAAGTCTGGCTGAGGCGTTCGGCAAGCGGTTCGCTTGACGTCCTTAATCAGATCAAAGTTGGCACACTTCAACTCTTCCCATCGGAAAAGACACTTCTCCTGAAAAACGGCGGCACCGCGCGGTTGACGAATCTGGAGCTGCGTCTCTTATATTATTTGATGAACCGGCCGGGTCAGATCGTGACGATCGAGGAACTGAACCAGAGAGTATGGGGATACAGCGCCGAAGCCGATAACACGATGCTTAAGAATGTGGTGTACCGGTTACGGCGCAAGATCGAATCCGATCCCGCGAATCCACTCATCATACAAACGGTCACCGGGATGGGATACCGCCTGGCAGGCGAGTAAACGGAGTTTTATTTTCCGGACGCCTCGATCCATGGCGTCTGGAGCGTGATCATCAGCGAGCCTTCCGACAGGGAGGCTCGTTTTGCATCCTGTGGTTCCGAGGAACCGTGGATCCCCAGAGAGTATTCCTGTAACCTTTTGGTGGTCTTCAAGTTGTAACTGCCATATCTATGATGCGTCATGACATCGTTCATCATACAATGCAAGGGAGTCTTTACGTACAGATCATGAAAATATTGCTCTCCATCCTCGCCCGCAACGTCCAACAAAGAGCTCAGATGATTACGGAGGCGTATTTACGCCGCATCGTGCTTCAACAGGGGGCGAAGTCTCTCAGTTACCGCAGGCATTCTTTTTACGTTACGCAGTTTCGCGCCAGCCGGAGCTATTTCAAAAACAAGCGCTAAACCTCAAAGCAGCGAACTCATGTTCCCTCTGGAGGGACGTAGGATTGCCTACGTAATTGATGATAATTGTCATATTAAGTGTATGACAAAAATCACCAGAGTGACATTGAGGTGGAAATAGCCGCATTTCTCACCATTTTGTGACGAAAAATGTCATTTCTGCGACCTTCTGACAAGTCCTTGCAACCCACCTGCGACCGCCAGATTGTAACTATCAACTGTGAAAGGCGTCTTGACTTCACGCTTGCAAAAGTGCAAGTTATTTCTCGTGTCCAGGGTATCTACAAATGAAAACATTGATCTACGTCGCCACCAACAACATCCGCACTGCAGCCCAGCTCACGATTAAGAGCTATCTACGTCGAGCGCAGAAAGCGAACGTTCGAAGCAGTTACAAGCGAACGCTGCACTCTCGGTATTTTTGCCTTGGCGTGAGTTATCCAAAATATAAGAGGTAAGCAGCCAAGCGGGCGGTCATACAATGATCGATTCGATTTCGTTTTTTCATTATTCGTTCAAAGGAGTTATCTATGATCAAATCTAAGTTCTTCAATGCTCTCATCATTGCATTGATCCTGCTGCAGGCCGTGATGCCTGTGCAGGCACTGGCCATGGCGGGCACCGACCTGCCAGACTATACCCCTGGCAGTGTTGTCACCTTTGCAGGTGATAACAGCAATGATGCGGGCTACCTCCCGGGCGAGACCGTTCAAGTGAATGTGAGCGGTCCGAATAGCTTTGCAGCTGCATGTGAGTCCGTCGCCAATGACAACGGCGCCTGGGCCTGCCAGCTGACTCTGCCCGCCGATGCCGCGGACGGAAGCTACGGCTACAGCGCCACCGGGCAAACGTCCGGCGCGACGGACAGCGGTTCGTTCACCGTGACGGCTCCGCCTCCACCGAGCGCCGAGCCAACGCAAGAGCCGACTCAGGAGCCAACCCAGGAACCCACACTGGCACCCACGGCGGCACCGACGTCTGAGCCCACGCAAGCTCCCACCCAGGAACCCACGCTGGAGCCGACTCAGGAACCAACGCAACAGCCGACTCAGGAATCAACCCAAGAACCAACCCAGGAACCCTCTCCGACTGCTCCCGCAGTTCTTTCGCCATTTATCGGCAGCGATAAGGAAGACTACGCTCCGGCCGAGCTTGTCACCCTGACCAGCGGAAACTGGCAGCCCGGCGAATGGGTGTCGATCTATGTGAACGACAATATCGGCCAGACCTGGAGCCTCCGCACCAGTAAACAGGCGGATGCGAATGGTGCATTCGTTTACGCGTTCAATCTGCCCAGCTGGTTTGTGGCGACATATCAGGTAGTAGCTACAGGGGAAATCTCCGGTGTGGCAACTGTAGACTTCACGGATAGTCAGCCCGGCGGTGTGAGTTTCACTCCAACCAGTGTGTCGATTGCTCCAGGCAGCACAGCGAATTACACCGTCAACATCACTAAGGCAGGAAACGATAATTCCTGTGTGATAGGGTTAAGTTTCGCTTGGACCAGTACAGCACCAATAGGTGCTACACCCACACTTGGTTCAACGTCACTTACTATGACGACTGGCAATGTATCAACAAGCCTAAGCATTGCTACCACAAATAGCGGAACTCCCGCTCAACGAACTCAACCTGGCACGTATAACTTTACTGTCACAGCAAGCAGGGGTACTGGTTGCCAGGGCAGCGGTAATGTCATAAGCAGCCCCGGTACCCTGCTGGTTACGGGGGCAACTTCACTTTCTCTTGCTGCCCCCAGTCCCGCTTCTGTCACGGCCGGTTCTGCGGGTCCTGTATCCTTGAGCGCCACTTTGACGCGGACCTTTGATAATGCTGGAGTTTCCGGTGCCACAATCACCTTCACCGTGGATGGAAACCCCGTTGGTACAGGCACGACCAATTCCAGTGGTGTGGCAACCCTTTCCTACAATCCCTCTGCTCTCTCCGCCGCATCACACACCATCCAGGCATCTTATGCTGGTCAGACGCCTTACACCGCCAGCACGAGCGGCACGCAAACTCTGACGGTCAACCCGGCGATCGCCGCTACGACTCTCTCCGCTGCTGCTGCAACCGGCACGTTTGGCGGCACGACCACTCTTTCCGCCACACTGACCTCCGGCGGCAATGGCGTTAACGGCAAGAGCATCAGCTTCACGCTCAATGGCACCGGTGTTGGGACTGCCACCACCAATGCCTCGGGCGTAGCGACGCTCAGCAACGTCAGCCTCTCCGGCATCAATGCCGGGACCTATCCCTCCGGCGTGAGCGCCAGCTTTGCCGGTGACTCGGGCTTCAGCGCCAGCTCCGGCAGCAATTCCCTCACCGTCGGCAAAGCCTCTTCGACCACCACCGTCACCTGCCCGACGAGCGTGACCTATGACGGTTCTGCACAAACGCCTTGTACCGCATCGGTCACCGGAGTTGGCAGCCTCAACCAGTCCCTGACTGTGTCTTACAACAATAACACCGCTGCCGGCACGGCTACGGCGAGTGCCAGCTTCGCAGGCGACACCAACCACAATGCCAGCAGTGACTCCAAGACCTTCACGATCGGTAAAGCTGCGTCCACGACGACCATCACCTGCCCGGCAAACGTCACTTACAACGGATCCGCGCAGACTCCCTGTACGGCATCTGTCAACGGCGCAGGCAGCTTGAACCAGAATCTAACGGTCAGCTACGCAGATAACACCAATGCCGGCACCGCAACTGCAAGCGCCAGCTTTGCAGGCGATGCCAATCACAATGCCAGCAGCGATAGCAAGACCTTCAGCATCGCCAAGGCTGCTTCCACAACGACGGTCTCCTGTCCGGCAAGCGTCACTTACAACGGATCCGCACAGACTCCCTGTACGGCATCTGTCAGCGGCGCAGGCAGCTTGAACCAGGATCTAGCGGTTAGCTACACGGCCAACACGAATGCCGGCACCGCTACGGCGACTGCTTCCTTCGCGGGCGACGCGAATCACAATGCAAGCAGCGATAGCGAAGACTTCGACATTGAGAAAGCGGCTTCGACGACCACCCTTACCTGTCCGGATAGCGTGACGTACACCGGCGCAGCACTCGAGCCTTGCTCCGCGACCGTCACCGGTGCGGGCAATTTGAACCAGTCTGTGACTGTCAATTACAGCGCCAACACCGTCGCGGGCACCGCAACTGCCACCGCCACGTTCCCCGGCGACGCCAACCATAACGGCAGCTCAGACAGCGAAACCTTTGCGATCGGTAAGGCTGGTTCTGTTACCACGATCACCTGCCCGGCGAACGTGACCTACACCGGCTCTGCGCTGACGCCTTGTACGGCGACCGTTACAGGCGCGGGCGGCTTGAACGCGTCGGTCACGGTCAGCTACACCGACAATACCGATGCCGGTACC
>JAICVE010000493.1 GCA_025935475.1 Nitrospira sp.
AAGAATTTCGTCCAAAACTATGAAGCGCTCTTTGATACGATTTGTCCCGGATGTACGGACATTAATCGACCGCTCGTCGATGATATGTTGGGGAGTTCCGAGTAAGGCACAGGCAAGCGCCCGTTATTTGCATTCTTTTCCATTGAAAAACATGCAGGTGGACTCTCCCGATTTGACCTTCCACGTCTTGATCAGGGGCAGCTGACCGTTGCCTCGCATTTCGACGACAAAATCGACCAGGCCGGAGACGGGGAGCTTGTCCATGTGGGGCTGGCCGGCCTCCGGCACTTCGATATAGAACACGGACCCGAGGGTCGAAATCAGCACACGGTGGTTGTCTTTGTCCACTTGAATGACAGGACTGTAAAAACTCTTGTCCTCGGCACTGGCGAGAGCGACGAAATAAAACAGACAAAAGGTGGGAAGTATCGTACGCAAATAGGGCATCACGATCACTCCTTCCTGAAAAAAGTCGAAGATCGCGTCATTATACGCAACCGCTCGAAAGGAAGGAAACTGCTATTTCTCAGGGCTTTTCAGAGTCTAGATGGGAAGGATGCTGGCGGGAACGACCGACCCGTTCTTGATCCAATACCCACGGACGTCAGGATGCGCTTTGTCCATGAGTGACACCAACATGTAGATGGGCAGGGCGAGGTTGAGCCGGCTCCAATTTTCTTCCCACTCATTGGCAATCTTGATGTCGGTGATCGACGGTCTCGCAGGGTCGTGAGGATGCGAATGGTAGACTGCGTGTAGCGTCAACCCCTGTTTCCGCATGTCTTTGACGGCCTGAAACATTTCTTGCGCATCCATGATGAAGGCGATTTCGGCGCGTTCTTCCGGCGACAAGCGTGAGAGGTGCTCGACCTTGGCGTTGTCGAAGGATGCGGCCTGCGCGGCGCCGTCCAGGCTGACCACATTCTTGATGCGATAGACCCGTGTGACCGTCTTATTCGTCCCCGCAAGGAATCCACAACATTCGAACGGATCGAGTTCCCGCGCATGAGCGACGAGGTCGTCAAGGATCTGTTGTGGAATGCTCAGATCGGACACGTTAGCACGTTAGATGGAGCAGCTGACCGTGTAATCGCTCGAGAGGTCTTTGATGCTCGGATTGGGACCGCAGAGTGGACACGCGGGATCTTTGGGACGGCCGACCTTTCGAAATGTCATCTCGAGGGCGTCGTAGATCAGCAGTTTGTCCGCCAGCGTTTCACCGATGCCGAGAATCTCCTTGATGGCTTCCGAGGCTTGGAGAATACCCATTGTGCCGGCCAGCACCCCCAGCACCCCGGCTTCCTGGCAATTCGGCACCAATCCGGCCGGAGGAGGCTCGGGATAGAGGCAGCGATAGCAGGGGTAGCCCGCATGCGGCTTGATCGTGGTCAGTTGCCCTTCGAATCGGAACATGCTCGCAGAGACTAGTGTTTTTCGGGCAAAGAAGCAGGCGTCATTGACCAGAAAGCGCGTGGTGAAATTATCGGAGCCGTCGAGAATGACGTCATAGGCGCTAATCAGGGAGAGGATGTTGTCTGCATCAACGAGCTGGTGATAGGCATTGACGGTGATCTCGGGATTGATGGCCGCCAAGGTGCGCTTTCCCGACTCCACTTTGGGCTGTCCGACCGTTGCTGTCGTGTGGAGGATCTGTCGTTGGAGGTTGGAGAGGTCGACGACGTCCCCGTCCACCAGGCCGATGGTGCCAATGCCGGCCGCGGCCAGATAGAGCCCGGCAGGCGATCCCAGTCCGCCGGCGCCGATGAGCAGTACGTTGGCCTTGCTCAGCTTGAGCTGGCCTTTGCCGCCGACGTCCTGCAGGATGATGTGGCGGCTATAGCGTTCGATTTGTTGCTCGGTCAGTTCCATGCGTTATTCCACGACGTTCAATTCGATCGGATCGACGACGCAGCCTTTATGGCGGAGTCCCTGAAGCGCACGCTCGATCTCAGCAGTCTCGC
>JAICVE010000089.1 GCA_025935475.1 Nitrospira sp.
GATGGCGAACGCAAACATCCCCTGCAACCGGTCCACGCAGGCGGTCCCGTAGGCTTCGTAGAGATGAAGAATCGTCTCGGTATCGCTCTTCGTCCGGTAACGGTGGCCGGCGCGCTGCATTTCGCGGCGCAGCACGGCATGGTTGTAAATCTCGCCGTTGAAGACGATCCATACGCTGTCGTCCTCGTTCGTCATCGGTTGATGTCCGCCGGCGACGTCGATGATGGCCAGCCGTCGGTGCGCAAGCCCCACCGCCCCATCGAGCCACAGCCCCGCCCCATCCGGACCCCGATGCTGCTGGATGTCGGCCATGCGCACGAGGCGGGAGCGTTCCGCCCGTTCACGCACATCGCATTTCACGATTCCGGCAATGGCACACATGGTCAGGCCGCCTCAGTGTTCGATGAGGCGGACGCAAGCCGCCGGTAGGTGGTGGCCCAAGCGGGCCCAACCTTGGACCAGTCATATTGCATGAGCGACTCCTTGGCTCGCTGTGCCATGAGGGCTGCGCGTTCAGGCTGTTCAAGCAGCAGCGTTGCCGCCTTGGCCATGGCGGAGGGATCACCGACCGGCACCAGCGTGCCTGATTCACCGTCTTCCACCATGTTCGGAATATCACCGATCGGGGTGGTGACCACCGGCATCCCGGAAGCCATCGCCTCGAGCACAGACAGCGGTTGATTGTCCACGCACGAAGAGTTCAGGAAGAGCGAATGACGGTCGTAGACATCCGGCATCGCCGCCGGATCGACGGCCCCCACAAAGCGCACATTGCGTACCGACAGCGCCTGTGCCAGGTGTTTGAGTTCCGCCTCTTGGGGCCCCTGCCCGACGATCGTCAATGACGCCGCGGGAAAGACCGTCTGAATCATGGCAAATGCCAACAGCGTGGATTCGACTCCGTAGTGAGGCTCGAAGTTTCTCACCGACAGAAACTCCGGCAAGAGCGGAAGACGCTCCCGATACCGAAACTGGCCGGTATCAATGACGTTGTGGATGACCTCCGCCTTATAGCCATGCCGGGCGAACACGTTCCTCAGGAAGATCGAGGGCACGACAATTTTATCGACCATTTTCAACCACGGGTGCACCAGCGATCCCCAATTGGCCAAATGATCGTCGGCTTCGCCGCTGTGATAGTTCAACAGAATCGGCTTGCCCCATCTTCGAGCCGCGACGATGGCGGGAAGCGGTGCTAAGAGAAACGACCAATAGGAGGCCGAGGCGACATGCACGACGTCGGCCGATCGCAATTTGCGCAAGGTGGGCAGATAGAGTCCTTCGTTGGCCACAGTCCTGATGTATCGCAGGCGCTTGAGCCACCCCGCTCCCCGTGGAAACGGCGGATTGATCGGGACCAATTGAACTTCGTACCCCTCTGCCCGGAGGTGATCAGCAAGCACCTTGGCTTGCACGGCTTGGCCCCCTAGGATGCCAAGACTGGGCGCGACCATGGCGATTCTCGGACGGGACGGTCGATGGCTGGCCATAGAAGGGTCCTCCGGATGCTCACCCGTCATGACGGCCACGACGCCAGTGAGCGTCCATGCGCCGGCATGCGGCCGGTGAGGGGCGACGGCCTTCGGGCCGGTTGCGTGACCGGCGCAGTCCGTCGATCCATGAACGTCCGACACCACAATTCAAAGGACATCAGGGTCCAAAGATGCAGATCCAGCGGCCGGCCCTGTTCCTGCCGCTCGATCAGGCGCTTGACATAGCCGGCGTCGAAAATCCCGCGCCGACGGAACGTATCCGACAGCAACAACTCTTTCACCAACGGCCGGAGCGGACCCCTCAACCACCGGTTCAACGGCACGCCAAATCCCTTCTTTGAACGGTCAAGAACCTCGTCGGGCAGCAAGCCACGCAGCGCTTTGACGAAAATGTGCTTGGTTTTCCCGCGATGCAACTTCCAATCGGCCGGAATCGTCGCAGCGAATTCCACGAACGGATGGTCGAGCAATGGCACCCGCGCTTCCAGCGAATGCGCCATGCTCATCCGGTCCACCTTCGTCAGAATATCCAGCGGCAAATAGTGGCGAAAATCCAAGTCCTGGAGGATCGACAACCAGTGACCCTCATGCCGACGCAAGCGGTCCAGGCACGATCGCTCCGGCTGCGCCGCCCCGACCTGTTCACGAGCCCAGTCGGTCAACAGCCGCTGCTGGTGATCATGTCGGAACAGCGTTGTGGCATACAGATACCGTTCACCGTCTGGCTTGGAAAGATACTCGAGGTATTGCTTCCCCTTGGCGTCCTCAGGCAGCGCATCGGAGGTGCGGGCCAGCAACGCCCGTACGGAACCGGGAAGAAAGCGCGCCATCCGATCCCGGCCTTCCACGACATATTTGTCATAACCGCCAAACAGCTCGTCGCCGCCGTCGCCCGACAGCACGACCTTGACGTGCCGTCCTGCGAGGCGAGCGACCATGTAGGTAGGAATGGCCGAGGAATCGCCGAAGGGCTCGTCGAGGTCCCAGGCCAGATGGTCCAGCAGGTCCATCACGTCGGGCTCCAACACGAGTTCATGGTGATCCGTGCCGAACCGCTTGGCCACCAACCGCGCATAGGGCAATTCGTCGAACTCCTGCTCACGAAATCCGATGGAAAATGTCTTGATGCGGGACGTCGACATGCCGGCCATGGAGGCCACCACCGCGCTGGAGTCGATCCCGCCGCTGAGAAACGCGCCCACCGGGACATCGCTGACGAGATGATACCGGATCGATTCGTGGAGCTTTGTCCGCAATTCCTCAACGGTCTCCTCCTCAGATCGCCGTGCATCCGGTTGAAACCGCAGCTCCCAATACCGCTCGACGACCGGCTCGTGCTTCGGGTCAAGACGTAACCGATGACCTGGCTCCAACTTATGGATGCCGTCTACGATGCTCTCACCAGGCGGAGTCGTCCCATAGGCCAGCAGATGAGCGAGCGATTCCCAATTCAGGCGCCGGTCGACCTCTGGCAGTTGCAACAACGCTTTTAGCTCTGACGCAAACATGAACCGGCCGGCCGCGGTGCCATAGTAGAGCGGCTTGATGCCGATCCGGTCGCGGGCCAGCGTCAGCCGGCGGCGCGCCCCGTCCCAGACGGCAAAGGCAAACATACCTCGCAGCGCCTGGACGCAATCAGCTCCATGCTCTTCATAGAGATGCACGATGACTTCGGTATCGGTCGCCGTCGAGAACCGGTGCCCTCGGCGCTCAAGGTCATTTCGCAACTCGCGGTAGTTGTAGATTTCCCCATTTAAGACAACCCAGATTGAACCGTCTTCATTCGACACCGGCTGATGACCTGTTTCCAGATCGATAATGCTCAGACGGCGCATTGCCAGGCCGGCGCCGTCTTTGAGAAACGTCCCTTCGTCGTCCGGCCCCCGTGAGACGAGCGCCGCGCACATCGCGTGCAACTCCTCCACGTCGATGGCCTGATGTTTATGAGAGACGATGCCTGCGATTCCACACACGTCGCACCTCACGAAGTCTTGTGTTGATACCGGACCGGAAGCATGAACTGAAGGCGTCCCATCACATGAGTCAAGGCGGCGCGTTCATGGGGCGAGATGAGACCCACGCCCAGGGCCATACTCGCGTAGGTCGCTCCATAGACGGCGCTGATCACGGCGATTCGGATGAATGGTGCCGCCTCCAGGCCATACGCTACCGCCAGAGCTGGTAACACCGCCGTCAGCGAGACGATGATGATGAGCCATAGTGACCGCCAGGGAAGCACCCGCCCGACGCCCACATGCCACATTGATGCGGCGGCACCCAACCCGATCACTTTTCCAAGCGCCAACGCGAGCACCGTCACCAGCATAGCGCCCACCAACCCGAACGACCTGATTGACCAATGGATCAGCAGCGCGATCATTGCCAACCGCACCAGATTGATGGCCAAGAGCACGTTAGTTTTCGCATACACGCGCATCACGCCATCCATCGGAATTGCCGCGAACATGACGGCGACGACGCCGACCATAAATATTGGAATGCTCGCGACGTATGTCTCCGTGAACAGCATGATGATGACATCGTGCGCCACGAGCAGCAGAAGTCCGGTCAAGGGAAAAAACACCAAGGCGAGCTTACGCACGGTGTCATGCCAGAGATCGATCACGTGCGACTCCCGGCCGCTGTGTATCGCTGTGGACATCCCGACCATCATGACGTTGCAGACGGTGGTCGCGACGAGATCCACCACCGGAATCTGAAGACATCCCACCGAATAGACCGCGAAGGTCGCCGCATCGAAGAGCCCCGACACCGCATATTGATGAAAGTTTTCTTGCGCGATACTGGCGACCACCGCGAGGGCGAATGGCAAGGCATACGCCAGCTGCCGGGCGAAACAGCGGGCGTCGGGCCGAAAACTGTCCCGGAACGTCCGCCAGTAATAGTGGGCCGTATAGAGAAAGCGAAGGACCGCGAACGCCACCGCGCCATAGAGCAGCGATCGTAACGCCGGCGCAATGAGCACCGGCACGATCAGAAAGAGGACCCGCGTCACGTCGGTGACCGCGTAGGCAACCGCCGCCGACCGATAGGCGCTGCGCGCCGTCATCACCGTTTCCAGGCCGATGGACGCCTGCATCAAGAGAAGATAGAGCGCGAGCAATGGGATGAGCGGCTCCAGCGCGGGATTGCTCATCCATCGCGCGATCGCCTCCGCATTGAGCACCAGCCACGCGGCCGCGACGGTACCCATGGCGGTCAGAAACAGGACCGAGTTCATCACGTAGCGTCCCGCGTGGCCATCGGCCTTTGGCAAAAAGAACAGCAGGCTTTCGGACATGCCGATCTGTGTAATGGTCAACAACGTGATGTAGAGGAGAAACCATTGCTTGTACGTCCCAAAGGTCTCGAGGTCAAAAATGCGGACGAGAATCAGGGGGGTGACGAACGCGGCCACAAAGCCGGCGATCCGTCCCGCAATGATCAACAGAGCCGGCTTCAACATCAGATAGTCAGATCAAGGAGGACGTCACCGGGGAGACACGCTCTGGCTTCTTGTGGCGCGGCGTCGAGGACTGTCCGCTGCCCTGGCGGTCGCTATGGTCCTGCTGGCAGCGGTGGAAGAGATCGAAAATCCAATGGGCGTGGCAGTGCATGAGGATGTTCGAGAACCCCTCGAATGGATCGAGCGAGGAATTCTCCCACAAGATTTTCCGCGGAATCGTCAGCGACGGGTAGCGCACGTCCCGATGCAGACAGGTCGTGTATCCGAACCGGTAGCCTGCCTCTGCGACACAAGACACGACGGAAGGATTGAAGCGTCCGTCCGGATAAGCAAAATGCGACACGGGCTTGCCGAGTTTTTCCTGCAAGGTCAGCAACGAGCCCACGATCTGATTGGCCATGCGCTTCGGATTCTCGAGTGTCAGCAACGCATGGGTCTGCGTATGCGAGCCGATGGTCATGCCGGCCCGATCCAACGCGCGGACCATGTCCCACGTCAACGAGTGAAGCGCGGGAAAATCTTCGTCCCGGATCTGCACCACCGTCTCCAGCGCTTCAATCGCCCTCCGCAGTTGCTTTTGAGTCAACGTCGTGAAGAGCAGCCGCATCGTGTCGAACGGATCCTTGATCACGTCTTTCAAGCCGTGCTGCCGTGCCAGCGGCACATCGTGACTCTCGCAGAGCGTGGTGAGCCGTTCAGCGTTATGGTCAATCATGGGCAGCACGCGCGCGAGCAACAGGAACAACTTGTCATACACGTGCAGGTAGTGTCGGCCCAAGGTTTCAGTGACCACGAAGATGCCGGCGGGAATGCCTTTGCGCTGCAGGAGCGGAAGGGCATGGTGATAGACGCCGGCGTATCCGTCATCGAAGGTGATCGCCGCCAGCGGCTCGTTGAACGGATCGCCGCTCTCGAAACGCTCGCCCAGTTCATCCAGCGTCAGAAAGCGGAAGTGCTGTCCCAGCCAATCCAGCTGGCGCTCCAGCATCCTGCAGCTGACGAGGTTCGGCTGGATCGCGCGCCCCTGATGCATCCGAATATCCTCGACCACCGAGTGGTAGCCGATCACCAACGGAATGTGCTTCGTGGCATTGATCGTTTCGATCACGCTGCTGGCGCCGGTCCACCGTAATCCAGCGGCTAATGCCGTCTTGACCATCCTGCGCAGCGCCATGTCACGCTCCTCTGCGGTGCTTCATCAGACGGTCCAGCATCGTTTGCGGAAGCCAGCGGCGGGCGGCTTGCTTGCCCTGGCTCTCGGCCTCGAGCGACGCGCGATACAGCCACCCTCGCCACGAAGGCGGAAACAGATGGACCCGCGAGAGGTCCCGCGTTTCTTTGGCCCAGCGGAATTTGTACGCTTCCGTGCCATGTAACAGATCGTATTCTTCGACACCTTCCGCCAGAGCCTGCTTGATCGCAAGCCCCATCGTCACCAAGCCGACACTGTGCTTTCGCCAGGCCGGATCGAACCCTGATTGATAAAAATAAAATCGAGGGCCGCGCCGGAATCCGTACAATGCTCCGACCGGTCGACCGTTGACCCGCAGCAGGAACAGCCGGAGCCAGCCCCGATCCAGGGCGGTCCGGCTGAAGGCTTCATGAAACGCCAGTTCCCGCGTCGTCTGCATCGCCTGCGATCCGCCACGGTCGTGCCAGGCGACGGCATGCAGCGCCATGAAGGCCTGCAGGGCGTCTCGGCGCTGATCTTCTTTTTCGACCGCGTCAAATTCCACGACTCCGGCCTTCTGAAGGTTCTTGAGCCGTCGCATGAAGTTGTAGCGGTGATTGGCGCCGAGAGAGTCCAGATAGGACTCCCAGGTATGGCCGCGCAGCGTGATGTAGGGACAGCTCTCGATGATGCGGCGCTTGGCCTGCCATCCGCTCAGTTCCAACTCTTTGACCAGGCCGTCGGCCTCTGCAGAACGCGCAGGCAGGTGGCTCAAGATGAGCAGCGGCTTTTCGCGATTGAAATATTCGGTCAGTCCCACCCGGACCATTCCCTCTTCTCCCCGTCTGACAATCAGATCCAGGTAGTCGGAGCCGACGACACCGGTCCCGAGAAACTCCGTGGACTGATGGCTCATCAGACCGCCGAAGGTCCGCGGCCGCGAGAAGAGCGGCGCGATGCCGAGCAACTGGCTCTGCCGGCGCACGGTGATGACACGCAGTGTCCAATCATCCCGCTCGAAGCAACGCCACCAGGAGGTGAGCCACTCCGGCGTCAGGAACACGCAATCCTGCTCGCTGTTTTCCAGCAGATCCGTCCACTCATCGACCAAATGCGACAGCCGTCCGGGGTCCTCGATGATGGTGATCAAAAGATTGTTCGACGTCCTGAAGGACAGGCGATCGGCTTCTTCCGGCGGCTGAAGGCAGCTGTAGTCATGAATATCGATGCCCTGCCGAACGACCTTCGCCGGCATGCCCGCCATGACGCAGTTGGGCGGAACATCTTCCAACACCACCGCATTGGCGCCAATCACCGACGACTCCCCCACGGAAATCGGTCCGAGCAGCTTGGCTCCTGCGCCGATGACGCAACGATCACCGATCACCGGTACCCCCCATCGCCGCGACCGTCCGCCGATCGTGACATCGTGCCCGATCGACACATAGCGCCCGATCCTGGTGCGTTCGTGCAACACGATGCCTAGCCCGCCGTACGCCAACTCCGTGCCTTCGCCAAATTCCACCGACATCGGAATCACCGCCCGACACAAAAAATAGATGGCGCCATACGCCAGCTGCGGAATCACCGGAATGCGGCGCTGGTAACACCAATTACCGATTCGATAGATCGCCAGTGCGTTCATGATCGAGCGTACCTGTGTGTGTGTGGTTCTCGCATTCGACGGTCATTCGTGCAAATTGAGACCGATCCGCTGGCCGGCGGATTTTATGATTCGATACAACGGATGATCATGGATGCGCGGCAGCAGCATGAATTTGAAATGATGCAGCACACGGTTGCGGATCCGATTGGGAAAAATGAATATCCAAGAGTGCGGTCTCGTGCGGTTCGTCCAGTCCAGTTTCCACCGTTCGGCGTCGCCGAGGAAATCGACTTCGGTCAGTTTGCGTTTCCATGCGTCACGGAGCATCAATTCGCACAAGAGCAGCGACGGAGAAAATGGCGCATAGTGCGGGTCATACCCGGATTTCAGAATGTAGAGCTTATTGTGAACCAGCAGGGCGATCTGGACGGCAATCCGTTTGCCCTCGATCGTGAGGAAATGCAGCTGCAGCCACCCACTCTCAGCCGCTTTTGGCAGCAGGCTCCGATAAAAGGCCAGGCGATCCGGTCTATTCAGGATGGCGGTGCCGGCCTTGCCTTTCCAGGCCGCGGCCTCCAACAGAAAGGCTTCATCGAGCGTACGGCTCAACTGCTCTCCGCCTGTGACGATTTCATGGCGCACCTCACCGATTCTGTGCAATCCTTTGGCGCGCCCGCGCAGATTGGACAAATGCTTTTTCGACAAGGTTTTGAGGTAGCTGTCCCACGGCTGATCAATCGGAATGAACGGACCGTCAGATGAATGCCATTGGCCTAGCAGGAAGTTGTCTTCGAAGGCGCAGAACCGGAGGTATTCGGCGGCACGTGCATTCTCTGGAATCTGCCGCAACTCCAGCATGTCCCAGTCCGACGCTTCGGCGGCCAGGAAGTTCCAGATGGCCCTACAGGCATCTTTTGCCCTTCGGGTCAAAATGAGATCGAACCGTTCCGTATACACATTGGCGATTCCTCGCAAGCGGCGGACGGCGCAGCCGTAGACGCGTCCCTGGTCGAACATCAGCGGGGCGATGGCAATCGGCTCTGCGCCTTCCATGACAACCAGAATGTGCAGTTTGCCCGCCGGCTTGAAACATTCCCACCAGGTGCTGACCCATTCGTAACGCAAGAAGGGATGATCGACGCGCGCTTCGTCCACCAACCGGTTCCAGACCGGTCCCATCCGCAGAAACGTGTCGTCGTCCTCGACGAGCTCGACGCGCAGACTGATGCGATGAGGCTGCGTGTCGTCACCCTCGTCGGTCAGGACGGGAGCATCTCGAGACGTCCCCTCGACAGCCGGAACGATCGTCGCCGTATTCATGACGATATCCTCCTCTTTCCCGGCCTCGGGCCGGCGTCCACGTATGAAACCGTTAGAAAAAATGGATTGGCTCCTCTACCGTGAAACAGCGACTGTCTGTGGCGTAGTTCGAATTCGTCGACCGCTGGCCCCTCGCCTCCCAGGCGCCTCCTCCAAGGCGATGTGCGCGTCCGAAACGTGCCTGGCCAGATACCGGATCTGCGCCTCATCGACGTCCTGGTGAATGGGCAGCTCAAGCACATGCCGCCTCAGGAA
>JAICVE010000387.1 GCA_025935475.1 Nitrospira sp.
AGACCTCGCGCAGCAGGAGCGCCATGGCCCGCGAGCTTGAACTCAATGTCCGCCCGATCTTCTCGACCCCGCTCCTCGTATTCTCCATTCCCGAGGCCGAGCGCCTCAACGCGGAGCTCACGCGGGCGGTGCTGACGCGGGAAGCCTCCGAACCCGCCTATCACGACCGCGAAGTCATCGGCTGGTCCTCTCCCCACGACATGTCCATGATGGACTGGGCCGGCGGCCCTCTCAAAACACTGTTCGAGTACGTCATCCAGGTCGCGACTCAGGCAACGGAGTATTCCGAGCGCACCGGCAAGGCATCACAACGGCCCGCCTGGCAGGTGGTCGAGATCTGGGCGAACGTCCAGCGGTCCGGCGGCAGCAACGGCTCGCATGCCCACCCCGGCTCCTTCTGGTCCGGTGTCTACTATGTGGATGCGGGCGATATCTCGGAAAAGGAAAAGAACGGGGGGGAACTGCAACTCTTCGATCCGCGGGGCTGCCTCCCGCGCATGTTGGCGCCCTATCTGCGCTATGCGATTCCGGAACTGCACGACGCCGGCAACACCATCTCCTTCACACCTGCCTCAGGCCAGTGCGTCATGTTCCCCGGCTGGCAGTACCATGCCGTGGCCCCGTACATCGGCAAGGCGCCTCGGATCAGCGTCGCCTTCAATCTGGATCCGATCCTTCCCAAATAAGGCCCCTGCTCATTCCAATGAACGTCGAACCCATGCACATCGGTGGTGCAGTGCTCGTTGGGATCGGCGCGATCGTGATCATGGACCTCTGGAACCTGTTCTTACACCAGGCTCTGAATATCTCTTCGCTCAATTTTTGCCTGGTCGGGCGTTGGTTGAGCTACATGCCCCTGGGCACGTTCACGCACACGAGCATTGCCGCGGCTCCAAAACGACCGGCCGAATGTGCGATCGGCTGGACCGCACACTACTTGATCGGCGTGGCCTTTGCGCTGATGCTCGTCCTTCTCACATCCGGCAGTTGGCTGGATCACCCGTCTTTCCTCCCAGCGTTGTTGGTGGGGATAGGGACAGTGCCGATTCCCTATTTCATCATGCAGCCGGCCTTGGGACTCGGCATCGCTGCAGCCAAGACACCTCACCCGACGCAGGCTCGCCTCAAGAGTTTGATGACGCATACGGTATTCGGTGTCGGCCTGTATCTCTCTGCGTTACCAGTGAGTTATGTGATGCACGTCTATGCTTAGACAGTTCTCGTGGGGCTTGAATTAATGCCGCGAGGAGGTTCAGAGTAAGAGCAGCGGCTGTGGAGGCTGCCATGACACATGTCCAGCCGGTCATGCTCGCGGCGATCTTCATTTCGGTGCTTTCCCTCGTCGGCATCCTGGAGGAGGTCAAGGCAGAAGCGCCGCGACAGATGAGTCCTAAGGCCGCCCAGCAGTATGCGGCCGATTCAGAAAAAGCCGCGAGCGGAGATCCCGACGCGGCCTACCGCGTGGCTGAAGCGCTTGAATCAGGCCGCTTTGGCGGACTGAAGGATCTCAAGAAAGCCCTCTCGTTTTACAGACTCGCTGCGCGGAACGGTCATCGGGATGCCGCCGCCCGAGTGACGCAACTTGAGCTCGAACTGAATCAGAGTCAGAGCCAGCAGAAGTCCTCGCCGCCTTCTCAGGGACACTAGGCAGGAACAGGTAGGCTCTCAAACGATTGCGTCAGCGGATTCTGCACGTAGTCTTCCACGTAGTTCTTCAGCAGGCAGTTTCTCCACAAGAGTTTATTCGCGAACTTCGTATCGATCTTGTGCAGCACCGTGGCCTTCACGCCGGTCTTTCTCATGAACTGTTCCAGCGTCACTCCGCCGATGTCGGTGTACAGACCACGGCCCGACTGCATCATGCATTTCGGAATGTGCACACGCTTGTGGCCGTTGACACAGCGCGCGATGTCGTCGAAAGTCAGCAGCACCGAGCAGTCGGAATCGCCGCCGAGCGTCGCGTTCGGGACCATCAAATACCTGGCGCGATTCTTCCGGTACATGTTCAGCACTTTGTAGACGCTCTTCGCCATCACCACCGTATCGCGCTTCTCCAATTCGAGTGAGTCGAACGCGCTCACGATCCGTTTCCGATTCATGAAGGCCGTGATCGGCGCCTCGGTCTGGATCGTTTGGATGTTCGGCAAGCCCTTCTCGTAGAGCCGGACGGATTCTTCCGCGAGAAATTTCCGGCCCTGCCGCATCAGATCGGCCGTCGGGTCCTTGATCCCGCGCACCGGCGTCAGGCAACCCATCCAGAGCACGCACTTCTGGTTGATCTTGGAGATCATCTCCGCGTCCTTCGACATCGTGTGCGAATCGAAGGCGTAGAAGTTCGCTGAAGACACCGCCGGGCCGTCCAGCACCTTCATCAAATGCTTGATCGACGGCGCATGAGGCATAAGCCGTTGGCGGTAGTCGCTCATCGTGATGACCGACAGCTCAAAATTGATCCGCCCGGGAAACCGCGCCGCCAGCTCATGGATCTTCGGCACCGTCACGAACCCGACCGTGAAAAAGGTAATATTCTTGTCCGTGTAGGTGAGAAAGTCTTCGATCCATTCCATCGTCTTGGGATGGAGAAAGAGATCGGTCCATTCCATGTATTCGTTGCCGCCGATGCACCAGAACTGCATCGGGTCGGTCGGCTTCCTGCTGATGTAGTCGAGGATGAACTTCCAGTCCTCGTCGGTCGTCTTGGGCGGATCGAGCGTCTCGCGGTAGGAGTGGTCGATCTCGTAGCAGAACTCGCACTTCACCGGACAGGTCTTCCCGAGGCTGATCGGGATCTTCCCGCCTTCCATTTCGCGGATCATCACCTCGCGATAGTCCTTGTGCTTGAGGACGGGAACGGGCTGGAGAATGGGTAACGCGGTCGGCATGTAGGGCTGTTACTAGATTGACAGTGCGAGCAGGCGTAAGTCAGACTTTCTATTATGGATGTGAATCATCGCGTATCGGACGCCCTCAAAACCCTCGGCCTCGATCTGCCGGTCTCCCAAGAGCAACTGGAGATTAAATGCAAGGAACTGCTTCAGACCTGGGATCC
>JAICVE010000495.1 GCA_025935475.1 Nitrospira sp.
CTATTTGAAACACACCAAGTTCGTGAACAACTGGGATCTGGTCGATACCTCCGCCCCTTACATCGTCGGCCAGCATCTCCTCACCCGCCCGCGCAAGATTCTCTACCGCCTCGCGGAGTCCAAGGACCTTTGGGAGCGTCGGATCGCCATTGTCTCCACGCAGACCCTGATTCGCGCCGGTGAGATCGAGGACACTTTCGCCATCGCCAAGCTTCTGTTAGCAGACGACCACGATTTGATTCACAAAGCTGTCGGCTGGATGCTGCGTGAAGCCGGGAAACAGTCCGCTCCCGCGCTGCTGCGTTTTCTGAAGGGGAATTATTCCGAGCTGCCTCGGACCACACTGCGTTATGCCATCGAGCGGTTTCCAGCGCCCCAGCGTAAACGACTGCTCGCAGGCTAGTGCGTCATCGCGTAGACGATGTGGTTCAGTGCGATGCGAATTCCCAGAGCCGAGAATTTCTCGGGATAAGAAGGGTCATCGGCCCATTCCCAGGAGTCGCCCGTATCGTTGTTGAACCAGATCGCCATGGTCATCCGACCCTTTTCGTCGAAGACGCCCTTAAAGTGGGGATCGTAAGAGACTCCATCGAGCGGTCGCATTCCATTGAATCTGGCCCATTGGCCCAGGATCTGATAACGCTCGTTGAGGTCGAACAGCATGTGGAACGCCTGTGCATCGTTACCCAGCTCAACCAGCTCGCGCTGAGGGTAGAGTTGACTCACGGTCTCGATAATCGCCTGATGTTCGCCGGGTCCCCACATATCGTCGGCGATAAAGAAACCTCCACGGTCGAGGTACTCTCGCAGCTTGACCGTCATCGGTTCGGTGAGCTGGATACTGGTGGTGCGGACGGCGAACAGCAACGGCCAGTTGAAGACGTCGTCTTCGTCCTCCAGATTGATGGGTTGTTCGATGGGCCGCGCGTTGATTCGGGTAAGCCGTCGCACCGCCGTCATCAGGTGGCGATCCCCGGACGGATAATCGTTGGTCCAATTAGTGTTGCGTCCGCCTTGGCGCCAGTCCCGGCCGAAACCTCCGAAACGGCGGCCGCCACCACCTCCGGAAGGGTACATCAGGCGTCCCCAAACGAACTCCGAGGGATTGAGCGCATCCGGTGCCAGGGCCACACGCGCATCCTCTCCCTCGAACTCGCGAAACTCCCGCTGGTAGGAATACAGGGCGCCGGTGCAGGCGGCCACGCCCGCAACGATCAAAACCGCCCTCGGCCACGTCACAACCCGAGGATAACACCCGTAAGTTGATGAAAGTTGACCAAAAGCTCCCCAATGTGATAACTTCATCTGTTTAAGAAATAGTCTGCTCGTTTCTTAAAACTTCCGGTTCCCTACTCAAGTTTTTAATGGAACAAACTTTACAAGCCCTAGGTGGGATATTACTGAAGTCCATCCCCACCATCGTCTTTCTGATCATCCTGCATTTCTATTTGAAGGCCGTGCTGTTTGGGCCTCTGGATCGCATCCTAAAACAGCGCCGGGAGCTGACTGAAGGAGCCCGCAAGGTCGCCCAGGACAGCCTGGCGGCCGCCGCCCGCAAGGCCGACGAATACGAGGCCAAGCTTCGCGATGCCCGCGCCGTCGTCTACAAAGAGCAGGAAGAGATGCGGAAACGCTGGCTCGAAGAGCAAGGCGACGAAGTAGCCCAGGCCCGCACCCGCATGGAAGCTTCCGTCAAGACCGCTCGGGAGGCCCTGGCCGCCGATGCAGCCGCTGCCCAGGCATCTCTGAAAGACGCCAGCTCAGCCCTGGCCGATCAAATCGCCGAGACCGTTCTAGGACGGCGATCTGCATGAGGAATTTCGCATGAAGCGCTGGCTGTTGATCGCGTTTTTCGCCCTCGGCACCGTACTCGCGCAAGAATCTGGCGACCATCACGAGACTGCCGAGCATAAAGAGACTGCCCAGCACAAGACCAGCGAACCCGAAGGTCCCGGCGA
>JAICVE010000269.1 GCA_025935475.1 Nitrospira sp.
AGTTGGCGAAGCGTATCCTAGACGGCGACCGGAAGCTTCCGGCCAAGCCGATTCCCATTGAACGGCTGAAGATCACTGTGAATCTGAAGACGGCGCGGTTTCTCGGCATCGAGTTTCCCAAAGACGTCAATCACCTGATCGACGAGACCTATTGATGCCCATGACCACTCCACAATCGACTCCGCAACTGTCGAGCCTGGGGAAGCTTGCGAGTATTCGCACGAAGTTCGTCGTCTTCTTCAGCATGATCCTCATTCTGACCTCCTCAGCGCTCAGTTGGTACTTCATCGAGGTACGACGCGTTTCGATGACCGAGAACCTCAATCAATTGGGCACGATTCTCCTCACCAGCGTGGTGAATAACGGCCAATTCCGCTATGGAGGGTTGATCGCGGAAGACCGGGCGACGCTGCAGCAATTCGTGGAGAGCCTGATGGCCATCGATGATGTGGTGTATGTGGTGGTCCGCGGCGCGGACCACATCATCCTCGCACAGCAGAACAAAATCGTCCGCGAGTCGTTGGGAAGCGTGACTTTCACGCAGGAGCGCCGGTTTTATCCCGATGAGGTGATCGCTGAAGAATTGTACCGCGAGCCGACGTCCACGCCGCGCATCACGCCCGTGGCACTGTCGCAAAGCAAAATACTGGTTCCGGATGGAGGCACCTCAAACCCGATCTGGATCCTCTCGTCGCTTACCGACAAGCTGTACGATTTTGCCATGCCAGTCCTCCGAAAACCGGCAACCGATCCGTCACTGTCCCCGCTGTTGCTCGAAATGGAAGAACGAATCCAATCGAGAAAGAGCGCGGCGCCCTACCTGGTGCAGGGCGTCGTGCAAATCGGCATCACCGATGCGAGGGTCAAACGCGCGCTCTTCGAGATGATCCGCAACGTGCTGATCCTGACGACCCTGCTGATCAGCGCCGGCATCCTGGGCGCGCACTTCCTGACGTTGCGGATTACCACCCCGTTGCGACGGCTGGCCGCGGTCGCCCGGCAGCTCACGGAAGGCGAATCGCCGGCGCACATTCCGGCAACGACGACCGATGAAGTCGGCCAGTTGACGCAAACATTTAATGCCATGACGGCCGCGTTGCGGGAACGCGGCGCGGCCATTTCGTCCAACCTGGAGACCATCCGCAAGCAGATCACCCAATTGACGGCCGTCCATCAGACCAGCGCAGCCATTACGAGCACCCTGGATCTCCATGAACTGATGGATACGGTCCTGCAGTTGCTGAGATCCAACTTGGGATTCTCGCGGATGGCCCTCATGCTCCGTGATGAGGATCGGGACGTCGGCTACATCGCCCAGGTGGCAGGGGTCTCGGATGAGATCGCCGAGGCCGCCCGCTTTCTGAGTATCCCGATCAAGGACGATGACACGATTCTGGCCGACCTCTTCATCCATGCAAAACCTATTCTGGCTCGCGATGTGAATATGGTCGCCCATCGGATCAATCCGACGACCCTCGAGCTGATGCGCCGCGTGAACGTCCAATCCTTCGTGTGTGTGCCGTTGCAAAGCCATACCCAGACGCTCGGCTTCATTGCCGGGGACCGCGGTGTGCTGCCCTGCTCGGAAGAGGACCTCCACATCTTGATGACCATCGCGAGCCACGTGGCCACGGCGATCGACAACGCCCGCACCTATGCCAATTTGGCGCAACTCACGCAGCATCTGGAGCAGCGAATCCAAGAACGAACGCTGGAATTGTCCCAGGCGAACCAACAGCTTCAGGAGCATGACCGGCGTCGCACCATGTTCGTCTCAGTCGCCTCGCATGAATTGCGTACCCCCATGACCGCCATCCGCAGCTTCGCGGATAACATGGCTGACGGCGTTGCCGGCGTTCTGTCCGACCGTCAGAAGACCTATCTCGACCGCATCGGATACAACTTGAATCGGCTCACAAGAATCATCAACCAACTGTTGGATTGGTCGCGATTGGACCTCAAGAAGGAAATTCTTCGACTGGAACCTCTCTGTCTCAATCAAAGCGCGACGCGGGTCGTCGAAAGCCTGCGCACCGTGGCCGCAGAGAAGAACGTGGACATTCGCGTTGAATCGCCCGAGCACCCGCCGATGATTTACGCAGACCGCGACAAGCTGGAGCAGATCCTCTGGAATCTCATCGGCAATGCCGTGAAGTTCACGCCATCCGGAGGACAGATTACGGTCGAGCTCGAGGCGCTCCCCGATGGCATGATGCAAACCTGTGTGAGGGATACGGGCTGCGGGATTCCCCCCGATCAACTTCATCGAGTATTCGACGAATTCTCGAAAGTCCCTTCCACAATGCCCACATCGCAGGGCGCGCAACTGGGGCTCTTCATCACGAAGAGCTTTATCACGATGCATAAGGGACACATCTGGGTCGAAAGCGCGCTGGGGTCGGGTTCGCGCTTCTATTTCACCTTGCCCTGCACGGCGCCTGACAGCGTCCCAGGACAGACGTCGCCTCAAATCGTCTCTCCGGGCACGACCATAGACGCCGATTAGGAGGCTCTCCCATGCGTGCACGTATACTCATTGTCGACGATGATCCGGATATCGTCCTGGCGCTCGAAAACCGCGTGACGTGGATGGGACACGAGCCAGTGACGGCCAGCGACGGCAAGGCGGCCCTGCGTATCATACAAACCGAACAGCCCGACCTCGTCCTTCTGGACATTCAGCTTCCGGTCTTTTCGGGCCTTGAGATCCTTCAGCAGATCCATGATTCGATTGGGAAACATGCGGCCCCGGACGCTGGCGGGGCGTTGATACCGCCGATCGTGATGTTGACCGCATTCGGTACGATCGAACTTGCCGTCAAGGCGATGCAGCTCGGCGCCATCGATTTCATTACCAAACCGTTCACCGGCGACCACATCACCGTCGTCATCAACAAGGCATTGGACGCCATCGCCCTTCGCCGGCAAGTCGGCGTCCTCAAGCAAGAATTGGATGCGCGCTATGGCGGCATGGTGGGCACCAACGCGAAATTCACGGCTCAGCTGGCCTTGGCCAAGCAGGCCGCCGTCTCGAACGTCACTGTGCTGATCTTGGGAGAGACCGGCACGGGCAAAGAGGTCGTCGCACGCGCCATCCACGGATGGAGTCCGCGGAGGGACAAACCGTTTGTGGCAGTCAATTGCGCGGCGATTCCGAAGGACCTCCTCGAGAACGAACTGTTCGGCCATGAAAAGGGAGCCTTTACAGGGGCCGTGAAACGGGAAGCGGGAAAGATCGAGATCGCTGAAGGCGGGACGGTGTTTCTTGATGAGATCGGCGACATGTCCTTATCGCTGCAAAGCCACTTGCTACGGGTTCTGCAGGATCAAACATTTTATCGAGTCGGCGGCACCCAGTCGGTCCACACGGACGTCCGGTTCCTCGCCGCCACCAACAAGGATCTGAAGCAGGCCATTCACCAGGGCTCCTTCCGAGAGGATCTGTTCTATCGCCTGGCCGTCATCTCCGTGACCCTGCCGCCGCTGCGTGACCGAATTGACGATATCCCGGCCCTTGCCGAGTATGTCCTCGGTCGAGCGGGAAAGTTCGGTCTCAGCAAACACTGCACCCTGAGCGAAGCCGCAGGGCGCACGCTTTCGCAGTACCGATGGCCGGGGAATATTCGGGAACTGGAGAATGTGCTGACGCGCGCTTACATTTTGACCCCCGGGCAAACGATCGAACCCGAGCATTTATGTCTCTCGGATGCAGCCGGCGCCGGTCTTGCGTCTGGTGTCGGTGGCAGTACACCTGGCCAGGCAGAAGCGATGCAACACCGGCCAGGCGACGCAACCGGTTATCACGCGATGATGGAGGCATACAGTCGTTGGGTGCTCGAGGACGCGTTGAAAAAAAACGACTGGAACCAGACCAGGGCCGCCGAAGCGTTGGGGCTTCAGCGAACGTACTTTACGAAGCTCCTTCGCCAAAAACAGATTCCAGGACGGCAACCAAAGCCCGTGCCGCCATCGTCGTCTCCGGATCAAAGCCCCCAGCATTGAAACTCAGGCACGCCTCTCCGTAGACACTGAGATCTCTCCTCGGGTAAAATTGTGACCTTCGCAGCACCCTCTTTCGCCGTGGCGGTGTAGCTCAGTTGGCAGAGCAGCGGACTCATAAGCCGCGGGTCACCCGTTCGATCCGGGTCACCGCCACCAAAAACCTTCAGCGGTTCCGTAGCTTGTGAGTCGGCTGTTCATTGGCCCTCTCCCGCCTCCAAGAATCGGCACATTAGTGATAGGGCATATGCCCTTGTTTCACCCACGAATAACGCCTCGATTCGTGGGTTAGAGAAAGCCGGTTTCCAGCTTCTTGCCCACTTGAAGGGTACAAGATTCTTAGGCCTTTGTATTATTAACAAGTCGCTCGAGAGGGTACCGGAAAGGCTTGGTCGCCGGGATACAAAGTCTTCGGAGCTGCCAATCGCCTCCTAAAACCAATTTCGACAGAAATACTTTGTCATTCTTAACTATGGAGGGTCTATGAAGCCTGTCGTATTTGTCGCTGCCGGCCTTGGGGCCGCCTCAGTTACTGCTGTTGGTTACGTTGTCAAGACCCTCTTGAGCCAAGG
>JAICVE010000237.1 GCA_025935475.1 Nitrospira sp.
AGATCCCGGTTGGTGTTGGACAGCTTCTTGACCAGTCCTTCGGCTTCCGACTGCTGACGCTTGATTGCGGTGATGTCCGTAATCGTTTCCACGACATGCGTCTGACCGTTGGAGGTTTGGACCTGCGCCCATTGGACGAGGAGATATTCGTCGTTTGGAAGGGGGACCTCACTGGCCGTCGGTTTTCCGCTCTCGACGGCTTCCGGCATCTTACAGAAGGCACAGGGCGTCGCACACCGCGCAATTTTTTCATGACAGGTGAGGTTCGAAATGTCGCCGAATTTGTTTTGAGAGGTCTGGTTCTGAAAGATCACTTTGTGCGTGAGAGGATCGATGACCGTGATGATCACGGGTTGCGAATTCAGCAACAGTTGCGGATCGTATTGTGGTCCTTTCGGGAGGAGTGCCATCGTTGTCGTGCATGAATGAGCAGCGATACTGCGACCAGTATTCCAGTCAGGGCATTTTGGGTCAAGGATTTGAGTGTTTTGGGAATGGTGCTAGAATGAGGCATCCCTGCGGAATTCCTCATGACCCCGCTGATCGCGAAGAAGGCCTCGCTTGTGACCCCTGTACCCAAAATCCTTCCCCAGCTCGTCCCGAGCAGCGCATGCTTCCGCTGTGAGATTTGCTGCCGGTTCCCGGATCCCGATAGCGTGCTGCGGCCATATTTCTCGGGTGAGGAGATCGATCGGGCGGTCGAGCACGGCCTACCGGCCGCCGCGTTCCCGGACAGGCACGGCAGCCAAGTGGCCCTCGTACCCGATGCAAATGGAGACGGGTTTCACTGCCCCGCGTTTGAGAGCGAAAGCGGTACCTGCCGCCTCTACGACGACCGACCCCTTGATTGCCAGCTCTATCCCCTGGCGCTTATGTGGAACACCGCTCATAATGAGATAGTCCTCGGATGGGACAAGAAATGTCCGTTCATGGAAGTGCAAGTGCCGGCCGCCATCCGCTGCCACGCCGATCACGTGATGAGGATGCTGGAGCAACCCGCCATCATGGAACAGATCACCCAGCATCCGAGACTGATCGGTCGTTTTCAAGAAGATGTGGTGCAGTTATCCTCGCTCCCAGCGCTGACGGGGGCGGTCATCGCCCGTTGGGAACAACCGCTTCGACGGCTCCTCTGGGAGGATCTGTCACGCCTGACGGACGCCATGGAGCAATCCGGTTTCCACGGCACTCTCGCCGCCTACTCGGCTCCGTACCACTATCTGTGGAATGCGTTGTTGCCATACTGGTGGATTGATCTCTGCGGCGCTCTCTGTCTGTTCGTACAATCGCCGAGCGGCTGGTTCATGCCGTTGCCGCCGCTGGCAAAGGGATCCCTCGAGCGGCCGTTTCGCGAGGTATTTTCCCTCATGCACCGTTGGAACGGGTCCAGCGCGGTCAGCCGCGTGGAAAACGTACCGCCTGAACTATCTCCGATGCTGGAAGCGATGGGCTTTAGGCTCGTCCCGAAAGATCCGGATTATCTCTATCGAGCTCATGCGTTAGCCGGGTTGGCCGGTGACCGGTACAAGTCTCAGCGGGCGCTCTGTAATCGAGTCGAGCGTGAAGGAGGAGTGCTCATCGAGTCCTACCATCCACGCGACCGCGTGGACTGCCGACATGTATTGGAGGAGTGGAAACGACAGAAACGCGCCAAAGGCTCCAATCCCTACGCGGAGTTCCTGCTCCAGGATGCGGGCTCAGCCCATGAAGTCGCCTGGTCGCATGCGACGGATCTCAACCTCCTCGGCTCAGTCGTTCGCCAACGCGGTCGCCTCTGCGGGTACACGTTCGGATATTGGTTGGACAAAACAACGTGGTGCGTGCTGTTGGAAGTCGCCGACCGCACCATCCCTGGCTTAGCCCAATATCTCTTCCGTGACACCTGCCGCAAAGCGCTGTCGGAAGGCGCCGAATACATCAATACCCTCGATGATTCAGGGCTGGCCGGGCTGCGCGAATCGAAAGACGCCTATCACCCTGTCACGCGCAAGCAGAGCTTTATTTGCTCCGAGACCCCGAAGCCATGAGCAAGCAAGATTTCCAACAGCCGCTCGACTCTTCACGCTACCGTTGGCTGCCCCAACTCATCATCCTGATGAACCTCGTTGCCGTGGCGGCAGCTGTGTTTCTCCTCCGCAGCGTGGAGCAGCGGTTGGTCTATTCGACGGGCGAAGAGTTGAGGATCGCCGCTGCGGAGGTGTCGGACAAGCTCGACCGTCTGCTGTTCGAACGGTACGGCGACACCCAGATGATGGCGCATGCATTCGCCTTGCATTCCGACTCGACGTATCTTTCAAGCTACCTCGGCTGGATGCGGACGCACCGGCCGGTCTATCTGTGGTTGGGAGTGACGGATCGCGATGGCACCATGGTGGCGGCCACGGATACCTCATTTCGCGGCCGGGACTTCAGCCGGAGCGGGTGGTTTGAGCGCGCGCGCGAAACAAAGATCATCCACGTTGACGACGTCGCGGTGCACGATCCGGAGAATGGGACGGAGGCCATCGCGTTCACGGCGCCGATTTTGGACGCGGCTGGAACATTTCAAGGCGTCGTCACGAGCCGCGTGGCGATGTCGACGCTTGAAGAGGTCACCACCAGGACGGTGCGTTCGCTTGAAGCCCGACAGGAGTTCGCCGGAGCCGTCGCATTCCAAATGGTGACGTCCGAGGGAATCGTCTTCGTGGATTCGGATCTCCTGCACAAGGCACCTCTCGGTCGTCCGCAATCAGATCTGCTTGCGTCGAAAGCTCCTCCGTTCGGCGATGCGGGATTCGTCGAAGAAGTGTATCGCGAGCGTCCGGTCGTGACAGGCTTCGCACGCACGAAAGGTTTTGGTGACTTTCCGGGACTCGGCTGGCATGTGCTGGTCCGTATGGGTCGCGATCCCATTCTCGAACCGATCACCTCGATTTTGTGGAAGGTGGGAATCACGGGCGCGGTTGTCTGGATTCCCATGGTCTTTCTGCTGTTCTGGTCCACCTCTCACCTGCGCGCGGAATATCAACAGGTTCAGCAGGAAAGCTCGTGGGCGCGCGCGGCCGAGGCGGCCCTGCTTCAGAGCCAGGAACGCAATCGGGCGATCGTGGAAACCGCTCTGGATGCGCTGGTCACCGTCGACGCCGCGGGCATTGTCACGGATTGGAACGGACAAGCATCCACCATTTTCGGATGGTCGCGCGAGGAGGCGTTGGGACAGCGTCTGTCGGAATTGATCATTCCTCCAAAAGACCGGGACAGTCATGAAGGAGGACTGCGGCAGTATTTGGCCACCGGCGAAGCCCATTTTCTGAATCGTCGGGTCGAAGTGCAGGCGCTCCGCCGTTCAGGCGAGGAATTTCCTGTCGAATTGGCCATCTCTCCGGTGCGCGTCGGAGGCACTATTTTTTTCAGCGCCTTTATCCGCGACATCACAGAGCGGCGTGAAGCGGACAGCAAGCTCAAGGAAAGTGAAGTCCGTTACCGGTCGGTGGTGAACGCCCTCGATGAAGGAGTCGTCGTCATCGACGCCGAGGGAGTGGTGCGTACAGGCAATGCAAGCGCCGAGCGCATCCTCGGATTACCGGCGGAGGAGCTGACCCGACGATCGTTGCACGATGGGCGTTGGCGGACGATCCATGAGGACGGCTCTCCCTTTCTTTCAGAAGACTATCCTGCAGTCGTCACGTTGCGGACCGGCGAATCGCGCGCCAGCGTCGTGATGGGCGTGTACAGGCCCGACGGGAGGCTGCGGTGGCTTGACATGAATTCTCGACCGTTGCCCGCCGAAGGGGGAAACGGGCCGTCGGCGGTCGTCGTCTCGTTTTCCGACATTACTGAGCGCAAGCGTGCGGAAGAGCGGCTGACTGCACAGTATGTGGTCACGCGCGTGCTGGCAGAATCCCGCAGTCTTGAAGAAGCGGTGCCGAAGATCATGCAGGCCGTCGGGCAGAATCTGGAATGGGACTGTGGAATTTTCTGGCGGGTGGATCGCAATGCATCGCTGCTTCGGTGTTTGGACCAATGGCGGACCCCGGGCGTGGGAGCCGAACCGTTTCTCGACCCCACCTGGGAGCGGACGTTCAAACCCGAGGAAGGCCTGCCGGGCCGTATTTGGGCAAGTGGGAAAGCCGCCTGGATTACGGATGTCGCGCAAGATAAGAATTTCCCCCGTCAGGGACTGGCCTATGAGGTGGGATTCCACGGCGCCTTCGGATTCCCGGTGCGCGTGGGCGGCGACATCGAGGGTGTCATCGAACTCTACAGCCGGCAGGTCCGTGTCCCCGATGAAGAACTGTTGAAAATGATCGAAGATGTCGGTCTCAAGCTGGAACAATTCGGCGACCGCACGAGAGCCCAGGAGGCCTTGCAACAGACGGAGGCTCAACTGCGACAATCGCAGAAAATGGAGGCCGTCGGACGGCTGGCGGGCGGTGTCGCGCATGATTTCAACAATCTCCTAACGGTCATCCGCGGCTACAGCGAGCTGCTGCTTGCGCGCCTGGCACCGGACGATTCGATTCGCAAGGACATGATCGAAATCAAAAAAGCGGCGGATCGAGCTTCGGGGTTGACCCGCCAGCTGCTGGCTTTCAGCCGCCGCCAATTTATCGCGCCGAAAGTCATCGATCTCAACGCCCTCATTGCCAACATGGATGGCATGCTGCGCCGTCTGCTGGGAGAGGACATCGTCGAATTGTGCACGGAATTAAATCCGCACACGGGATCGATCAGAGCGGATGCGGGGCAGATCGAACAGGTCATCATGAATCTCGCCGTCAATGCGCGGGATGCGATGCCGAAGGGCGGGCGTCTGACGATCGAAACGCGCAACGTGACGATCGGAAAGCCCACGCGTCAGACGCCGGCCGGCGTCAAACCCGGTTCGTACGTGTTGCTCGCCGTCCGTGATACCGGCCATGGGATGGACGAAGAGACGCAGTCGCATCTCTTTGAGCCCTTTTTCACCACCAAAGAAAAAGGCAAAGGCACCGGATTGGGCCTGTCTACGGTCTACGGA
>JAICVE010000514.1 GCA_025935475.1 Nitrospira sp.
AGGGCTTTGACGGTGGCGAGGGTGCCCACGGGCATGAAGGCGGGGGTTTCGACATCGCCGTGCGGGGTTGAAAACAGTCCCATCCGAGCGGAGTTCGCACTCGATTGGATGTTGAAGGTGAAGGGCATCACTGAAGACTACTAGCTAGGTGGAAGGACATCACTGAAGACTACCAGCTTGGGGCGGTCAGCGGAGCAGCTGGCGGCACCGAGCTTGGGTTGGATGAAAAACGATGCGGCGTTCGAAGACTTCCCGCCGCAAAGTTGGCCATGGCTGATTTCAAGAAGCTTCACGTTTGGCACAAGGCGCACGCACTTTCGCTCAACATCGATCGGGTGAGCAAGACCATTCGTGCGACGCAATACGCTTCGTTGCGAAGTCAGATCTTTAGAGCTGCGCTGTCGATTCCCGCGAATATTGCCGAGGGGAGGCGGAAGACGAGTGAAAGGGAATTCGCACGATTCCTGGGCATTGCCATTGGCTCAAGTTCCGAGCTGGAGTCCCACCTTATCTTCGCACGTGATGCGAAGGTCATCCCCGAGCACGAGTTCGTGTCGCTCGTAAGCCAAACCATCGAGGTGCGTAAGATGCTCTACGCCCTGATAAGGTGTCTTTCGACCTCCGATCTACCGTCAGTAGGCGCTGATTCCAACCCGCGCTCGGAGCCGCCGGCTGCTCCGCCCAAAGCCCCCAGCTGGTAGTCTTCCGTTGCAGTTCAATCCTTTGCAGTTCAGTCCTTTGCAGTTCAGTCCTCAATCCACGACAACCATAGAATCCCCGTACGAGTACAGCCGATACCGTTCAACAATCGCCGATGCGTACGCCCGCATCGTAAGCTCGTATCCCGCGAATGCCGCGACCAGCATGATCAGCGTCGATCGCGGCAGATGGAAGTTCGTAATGATCCGGTCCACTGCGCGGAACTGGTACGGCGGATGGATGAAGATGCGGGTCAGCTCCGACTTCTCACGAAAGACTCCGTCGTCGCCGATTGCGCTCTCGAGGCTGCGCACACTGGTGGTCCCCACCGCCCAGATTTTCCCGCCTCTCGTCCGCGTCTCGTTGAGAACAGTCGCGGTGGCAGCCGGGAGAGTGTACCACTCTTCGTGCATCACATGATCGGCGAAGTTCTCGGTGTCCACGGGCTTGAAGGTGCCGGCACCGACGTGGAGGACCAGGTCGGCGCGCTTCACACCTTTCGCTGCGAGTGAATCGAGAATCTCCGGGGTGAAATGTAGGCCGGCGGTCGGCGCCGCGACGGATCCGCTCTCCTTTGCGTACACAGTCTGGTAACGTTCCGCGTCGGCGGGCAGGTCGGCGCGGGTGATGTAGGGCGGCAGTGGAATGTGCCCGTACTGCTCGATCGCCTGCTCGATCGGCATCCGCGCGTTGAGCTGCACTACCCGGGTGCGGCGCTCGGTCGTCGAAAGAATCTCGGCCTCGAAATCGTCGGCGATCTTCACGATCCGGCCTGGCTTGAGCTTGCCGCCGGGATGCACCATCGCCTCCCACATCCCCTCGCCCAGCGGACGCAGCAGCAGGATCTCGGCGTTCGATCCGTTGTCGCGGACGCCGAGTAGGAGGGCGCGGAATACACGGGTGGTGTTGAGGACGAGCGCGTCGCCGGGAGGAATCATATCGATGATATCGCTGAAAGTCCGATGCGAGATCTCTCCGGTCGTTCGGTTCACCACCATCAGCCG
>JAICVE010000344.1 GCA_025935475.1 Nitrospira sp.
AACTTCGGCGCGTTCGTGAGTTGACCGAGTTGATGATCCTTGGCACCGATGGCGAGATCGGCAGCGTCCAGGAAGTGTATTTTGACGATCGCAACTGGGCGATCCGCTATCTGGTGGTGAAGGCGGGTGGGTGGTTGCTCAGCCGAGAAGTGTTGTTGGCGCCCGCCGCCGTGGCGGAGATCAACGACGCGCATCGCACGATGAAGGTAGCGCTCACGAAGGATCAAATCAGACGTGCACCGCCCATCGAGGCGGCCAAGCCGCTCTCCCGTGATTATGAAGAGGCCTATTTCCGACATTTCCAGTGGGCGCCCTACTGGGAACCAGGACCGACCGAATGGGCAAGCTCGGTGCCCTATCCCGAGATGCCGCCGCTGCCGATCGACACGACGCTTCCGGCTGATGCGCCGAAAAACCCGCATCTGCGCAGCAGCCGGGAAATTACCGGCTACGACATCCAGGCGATGAACGGCGCCATTGGCCACGTCGAAGACCTGGTGGTGGATGACGAAACGTGGACGGTCCGGTACATCGAAGTCGACACGCGGAACTGGCTGCCGGGACAGAACGTGCTGCTGCAGATGATGCGCATCGACCATATCAGCTGGGTTGACCGCTCGGTCGCCGTCATGCTGTCCAGACAGGCCATCGAATCCGCTCCAGCCTACGATCCCTCGAAACTCATTACTCCCAGCTACGAAGTCCAGCTCTTCAAGCACTACGGAACGCAAGCGGCTTAGAAGTACACCGGCATCTCATGAATGTGGCGGACCGCCGCTTGAGCAGCGAGTCGCCAGCCGTCTCCTCTTCCTTCACGCTCGATAACCCCAGGCTTCTGATCTATTTACCCCAGGGTAGAAATCCTAGGTAAACAGCCTTCGTTCTGGATATGATTGCCCTCATTCGGACAAGTTGTCCCGCCTGGTAGGCCTCGGTGCTAGCTCAATTTCGGGAGAGACCGGCGGTTTCCATCAAGCCGCTTCATAGGATCTCGTCACGGCACTCATTCGGAACTGTTCTTGCAAGATTCGAAAGCGAGTAAGTAATTGCGCGATCTTTGAAAAGGATCGCGATGCACTGAGCCTGCTGTAGGGGGCGATGATGAACGCCATCGCGTTATTTCTGATGCTGGTATTGAATGGGAACATGACCTGTGGTGCCGAGCCGCCGGATCAAGCCATGTTTGGCGGCCAGGCGGTCCAAGTCCAAGTCTATGACTGTTATTGGAGTGAACGCGCCAGTGCCTCACATCAGTTTGTGGTGATCTCGCCAGTCTGCCCGACGTACGTGGCGCAACCCATCCTCCTTAAAGAAGTGCATGCCAATAAGGGCTGGGTGATGAATCGTTTCGGCGAATTCTATCCCTCCACGATCAACATTGAAATGATGGAAGTCTATCGGCCGCCTTGCTGAAGAGGTCCGATGTCGCCGTCCTCTTCGCCACCGTTGCTCAAATCGACCAAAAACTAGGGGTCTCCCTAGGGTTCCGCGTAGTCCGAAACCCACTATACTTCTTCCGTTTCACCAACAACTTACGGCGTCTGAAGGCTTGGGAGATCACCCGTACGGCGGGTCAGAGTGATATGACTGCGCGCGGGCATCTCTGAAGAGCGACTGAAGGTCCACGAATGACCAAGACAAGCCTCGTGTTGAAAGGGCAAGGCGCAGCTCTCATCGCCACGGCCATCGCGCTGGCTTGGCGTCTTGCCTTGGATCCCTTCCTGGGCGATCACCTTCCCTATGTCACCTTTTTCATGGCCATCGTGTTCACCACGTGGTATGCGGGGTTGGCCGCCTCATTGACCGCGACTCTGCTCAGCGGTCTTGCTGCCTTGTGGTTTTTTATCCCGCCGCGTTTTTCTCTGGCCATCAGTGAAGGGTCCCAACTCGTGGGACTTGTCACCTATGGAATAGTGAGCCTCACCTTCGTCGCGTTTGGTCAGGTGATGAACCGGTCGCGGCAACGTGCCGAGGAGCTGGCTCAAGGTCTGCGTGTGACGGAAGAGCGGCTGACCTTGGCGCAACAAGCGTCACAGATAGGCTCGTTTGATTGGAATCTGGAGACAGGGGTTAATACCTGGAGTCCTGAACTGTACGAGATGTACGGGATCCGACCGGAGCACTTCGGCCACACCCAGGAGGCGTGGGAGCGTTATCTCCACCCGGATGACCGAGGCTACATGGTGCGTGCCGTCGAGCAATCACGGACAAGCGGGCGCGCTGAAGACCGGGAGTTTCGCATCATTAGACCGAACGGCGAGATTCGCTGGTTGGTGGGCCGCTGGCGGTGGATCAGCGATCGCTCGGGGCAACCCATACGGCTCACGGGTGTGAATATCGACATCACGGAGCGCAAGCGCGCGGACGACATATGGCGGGAAAGCGAAGCCCGGACGCGGGCCATATTTGAATCGGCGCTCGATGCATTAATCACGATGGATGCGGAGGGGCGGGTCCAGGAGTGGAATCCCGCCGCCGAACAGATGTTCGGATACAGTCAATCTGAGGCCGCCGGACGGACAATAGCCGAGCTGATCATTCCGCCGCCTTTACGCGACCGTCATAGAAAGGGATTGCAGCGGTATCTGGAAACCAACCAGCCGACCGTGCTGGGACGACGAATCCAAATGCCGGCGCTGAAGGCGGATGGGACCGAATTCCTGGTCGAGTTTTCGATCGCGGTGACCCGCCGATCGGGGATGCCCCCATTTTTCACCGCTTACGTGCGGGACGTGTCCGACCGCGTGCGGTCCGAGCGGGATACGGCGCACCTGGCGGCGATTGTCAAATCCTCCGATGACGCCATCGTCAGCAAGGACCTGAGCGGTATCGTGATGACCTGGAATCAGGCGGCGGAACGGCTCTTCGGCTACTCAACCGGCGAGATGATCGGACAGCCCGTGATGAAATTAATCCCACCGAATCGTCGAGACGAAGAACGTCGCATCCTCGAGAAGGTGTCTCACGGCGAGATCGTCGAGACGTATGAAACGATCAGACGCCGGAAGGACGGCACCGACTTCCATGTCTCGCTGACGGTTTCCCCCTTGTTCGACGGGCAGGGGAATGTCATCGGGGCCTCGAAGATCGCCCGCGACATCACGGAGCGGGTCCAGCAAGAATCTGTGCTCACGCAAAGCCGTGAACGGCTCCGTCAGGCCTTGCAATATCAGGAAGCGATCTTCAGCAATATTGGCGAAGGACTCTATACGGTGAATCGGCAGGGTCTCGTGGTCTCCATGAATCGCGCGGCTGAGCAACTGTTCGGGTGGACGAAAGACGAATTGGTCGGACGCAATCTGCACGACGTCACCCATTACAAGCATCCGGACGGCAGGCCGTTTCCAGCCGAAGACTGCGCCGGATTACAGGTGCTCCTCACCGGTGTCTCTCTGGTGAACCAGGAAGACGTGTTCATTCGGAAG
>JAICVE010000067.1 GCA_025935475.1 Nitrospira sp.
AAAATCACCATCGAGGCGACCACCCCGGCCGCTGCAGGGATGGCCAGACCGGTAAAATATTTGCTATCAGAGAGGCTCGCGGTTGAATTGAATCGAGCGAGCCTGACCGCACCCATCGCCACGTAGGCAAACATCACCGCGACGCCAAACGTACCCTGCCCGCTCAACGCCCAGGAATAGAGCAAGAGACCCGGCGCAACCCCGAACGAGACGACATCAGAAAGGGAATCGTACTCAAGGCCAAAGTGGCTGGTGCTATTCGTCATTCTTGCTGATTTCCCGTCCAAGATGTCGAACACCATCGCCACCAAAATGGCAACCGCCGCCGCCAAATAGTTGGCGTTGAATACGGACAAGATGGCGAAGACGCCGCAAAAGAGATTACCAGTCGTAAACAGATTGGGAATGAGATGCATCGCGGCCTTGCGCCGCTTGCCGCCCTTCGCGAAGGATTGTCTCAGCGCTGTGCCTTTCATCGTAATTCTCCTAGAATTGTCTCTCCGCCCTTGACCCGGTCACCGACGGCGATCCTGATTGCCGTTCCGACCGGCACATAGGTGTCCATTCGAGACCCAAATCGAATGAGCCCGTAACGCTCTCCACGCACCGCCCGGTCTTTCGGATTCACCCACCAGACAATGCGTCTGGCGATCAATCCCGCGACCTGCACGCACAGGACCTTGGCGCCTTCCACCGTTTTGATCATCACGGCGTTCTGTTCGTTCTGCAACGTCGCCTGCGGTTTACTGGCCACCAAAAACAATCCGGGTTGATACTGCACGTCTTCGATGATCCCGTCGCAGGGAATCCGATTGATGTGCACATCGAACACATTCAAGAAAATGGAGATTCGAACCGCACGTTCCTTGAGGTAGCGAGGCTCGAATTCTTCCTCCACGGCAAGCACCTTGCCGTCCCCGGGAGAGACGACGAGTCTCGGTCCTTGAGGAATCACCCGCGGCGGATTGCGGAAGAACCACGACACGAAGAGCGTCAGGATTCCCGCCGCGATGGCGACCGGGGTCCATCCCAGCCATGCTGTGATCAGTGTAATGCCGACGGCCACGCCAATGAAGGGAAATCCTTCATTGGCAAAAGGCACGCCCACGGCACGATCCGCCACTTCTCCGCCATCAACTACCGGCAATCTGCTGAATTCCGCAGACGCTTGCGGTCCACGGCGGACGGCTGATCGCCGATCGCTGCTCCTTAGTTCTTGTTCTTGTCGACCAGTTGGTCCTTTTTCAGCCACGGCATCATTGCGCGCAGCTTAGCTCCAACGGCCTCGATGGGATGCGCTTCGCCTTTGGCCAGCAGGGCGTTGTAAACCGGACGATTGGCCTGGTTTTCCAACACCCATTCCTTCGCAAACTGTCCCTGCTGTATTTCAGCGAGTATCTTCTTCATTTCCTGTTTCGTCTGTTCCGTCACGACGCGCGGGCCTCGGGTCACATCGCCGTATTTCGCGGTGGTGCTGATTGAATACCGCATATTGGCAATCCCACCCTGATAGATCAGGTCCACGATAAGCTTCACCTCGTGAAGGCATTCGAAATAGGCCATTTCTGGCGAATAGCCCGCCTCTACAAGGGTCTCATACCCGGCCTGAATGAGGGACGTGAGGCCGCCGCAAAGGACGGCTTGTTCGCCAAAGAGGTCGGTTTCCGTCTCTTCCCGGAAATTCGTTTCGATGACGCCAGCGCGCCCACCGCCGATCGCGCTGGCATACGCCAGACCGACCTGCCTGGTCGTGCCGCTCGGATCTTGATGCACGGCGAGGAGACAGGGCACGCCGCTCCCCTTCGTATACTCTGATCGTACCAAATGACCGGGGCCTTTGGGAGCGACCATGAACACGTTCACCGTCGGCGGCGGCACAATCTGTCCAAAATGGATGTTAAAGCCGTGCCCGAATGACAGGTAAGCCCCCGGCTTCAAGTTGGGTGCGATCTCCTGCCGGTAGATCGAGGCCTGCACTTCGTCAGGCGCGAGGATCATGATGACGTCCGAGGCTTTCACCGCATCGGCCACCGGCATGACCTTGAGCCCGCTTTGCTCAGCCTTCTGCCACGAACTGCCCTCGCGAAGACCAACCATGACCGAGACGCCGCTCTCCTTCAAGTTGAGGGCGTGGGCATGACCCTGGCTGCCGTATCCAATGACCGCCACTTTCTTGCTCGTGATCTGTTGAAGGTCAGCGTCCTTGTCGTAGTAAATTTTCATCATGAACTCCTGGCTTGCAAGAGGTTGATACCGTGTCCCGGCAGGCGATCGACCGGACCGCGCTATTCGCGGGCGACTTTCTTGGGTTGCGTCGAGGTGGAACGAAGAGGCTCCCGCGCGACCGCGACGCGGCCCGTCCTCGTCAACTCTTTGATGCCCAATGGCTGCAGCAGATTGATGATGGCTTCGATTTTCTTCGGATCACCCGTCACTTCAATCGTATAGGTCCCCGGCGTCGAATCAATCACGTTGGCGCGGAAGATATCGGCGATTCGCAAGGCCTCGGCCCGATCCTCCTGTCTCGTATGAACTTTGATCAGCGCCGTCTCGCGCGACACGAAATCGCTTTCATTCAGGTCGACGACCTTGATCACGTCGATCAGCTTGTTCAACTGTTTGACGATCTGTTCGACAATCCGCTCATCGCCAGACGTGACGATCGTCATCTGCGACATCGAGGGATCGAGGGTGGGCGCGACCGAGAGACTTTCGATATTGAAGCCTCTGCCGCTGAACAACCCTGCAATGCGAGAGAGCACACCGAACTTGTTCTCAACCGTGACTAAAATGATGTGTTCCATGCTAGGCCGTCAGAATCGTGTCTTTATCCTGCGGAGTCGTCTTGGCCGCGCCGCTCTGCTTGTGCTTCAACTCCGGCGGATCCTCCAGAATCATCTCGTGATTGCAGCCGCCGGCGGGAATCATCGGATAGACGTTTTCGAAGGGATGCGTCGGCACGTCGACGATGACCGGTCCCTTGGCCGCGATGGCTGCCTTCAGCACCCCGTCAAGGTCGCCCACTTTCCCGGCACGCAATCCGACCGCCCCATACGCCTCAGCCAGCTTCACGAAATCCGGCGTCGTATCGAGGTAGCTGGAGGCATAGCGTCCTTCGTAGAAGAGGTCCTGCCATTGCCGAACCATACCGTGGAACCGGTTGTTCAACACAATCACTTTCACGGGAAGCTTATGCACGACCGCCGTGGCCATCTCCTGCATGTTCATCTGCACGCTGCCATCGCCGGCGATGCAGAGCACCAGCCGGCCAGGAAATGCCGCTTGCGCACCCATGGCCGCCGGAAAGCCGAATCCCATCGTGCCCAGGCCGCCGGAGGTCAACCAGCGGTTGGGCTTGGCCATCTTGAAGTATTGCGCAGCCCACATTTGATGCTGGCCAACGTCCGTAGAGACGATCGGATCCAGGTCCTTGGTTAATTCGTACAGGCACTTGACGACCTGCTGCGGCTTGATCGGTCCTTCCGTTTCCTGTTGGTAGGCGAGGGGATGGGACCGCTCCCATTCACGAATCTGGTCCCACCAGGCTTTGCGAAGCTCCTTTTGTTCGCCGTTCACCGTCGCCTTGAGAATCTGGTTTAACTCTCGAAGGACGGCCTTGCAGTCGCCGACAATCGGGATATCGACGTTGATGTTCTTCCTGATGGAGGTCGGATCGATGTCAATGTGAATGATCTTGGCATAGGGACAAAACTCCGACACCTTGCCGGTCACACGGTCATCGAACCGCGCGCCGATCGCCACGACGAGGTCGGAATAATGGACCGCCATGTTGGCCTGATAGGTTCCATGCATGCCCATCATGCCGAGAGACAACGGATGCTCTCCCGGGATCGCGCCGAGACCCATGAGCGTCATGTCCACGGGTATCTGCGTGAGTTCCGCCAGCTCGATCAATTCCTTGGAAGCTCCGGAGAAAATGACGCCGCCGCCGACGTAGAGAATCGGCTTTTTGGCCTTCATAATCGCTTCGGCCGCTTGTTTGATCTGCCATTTGTTGCCTTCGTACGTGGGGTTGTACCCCCTGATCGACACGGAATTGGGATAGTTGAATTCCGCCTTGTCCATTGAGACATCTTTGGGAATATCCACCAACACCGGCCCGGGGCGGCCGGTGGTGGCAATATAGAACGCCTCTTTGATCGTGGAGGCCAAGTCGTTCACGTCTTTGACAAGGAAATTGTACTTCGTACACGGACGACTCAAACCGACGTTGTCCGCCTCCTGGAAGGCATCGTTGCCGATGAGGCTTGTCGGGACCTGCCCGCTGAAGCAGACCAGCGGGACGGAATCCATATAGGCATCCGCCAGCGCGGTAATGACATTCGTCATCCCCGGTCCTGACGTCACTAAGCAGACACCCGCTTTCCCTGTAGCCTTTGCATACCCTTCTGCCATGTGACCGGCACCCTGCTCATGGCGGGTCAAAACCACGTCGATGTCCTTTTGCTGATGAAGCATGTCGAAAATCTTAAGCACCACGCCCCCAGGCAGCGCGAAAAGCGTCTTCACGCCTTCACGCTTGAGGCATTCGATAAAGATTTCTGCGCCTGTCAGTTTCATAACTGAGCCTCCTCTCCTGCTCCGTGACGGTACACGGGTGGAGACACCCATCCCTTTTGCGGCTATCGGTGGTTACACTAACTATTGAGAAAATATCTGAAAAATCAATGAGAAAGATCAGAGATCCTAGCACCACGGTCCTGCTAGGTCAATAGCAGATCCCTGCACTGCGGAATCGAAATCCCAACCTGGGGATCATGAGCAGGCATCGATGCAGAAAGAGCGTGATGGAGAGGACTTATAAGCCGGATTCTGTCCCGTCAAGGATATGCTCCTTGACGGTAGTGATCATTTCTCTGGGATCCGAGTTGCCTCGAACCTCAAGCGACCTACCCGAAGACCTCGGCCGGGCCAGCCGGTCGCTACATTCCAAAGAATGCGGCAGTTGTCTTCCTATTTGGTCTTGCATCGAGCGACGCTTACCGTGCCGGTGATGTCGCCATCCCCGCGGTGGGCTCTTACCCCACCGTTTCACCCTTACCTGATCCGCTGCGACTCGATTGGGGTCCCATCGCTTTGGCCATCGGCGGTCTGTTCTCTGTGGTGCAGGTGTCGGATTGCTCCGCCTGGGCGTTACCCAGCGCTCTGCCCCTGAAGTCCGGACTTTCCTCTCGTCGGAAGACGAGCAATCACCCGGTCCTCTCCCTCACGCAAAGATCAGTATAGAAAACGGGCGCGCCGGATGCAAGAACGGAAGAAGACCCGCGACGAGCTAGCGGCCGATCGGCGGCAATTCAGCGGCCGGAACGGATGGCTTTGATTGATAGATCGCCATCGCCTCGGGCATCCATTTCTTCAGTTGATCGATGCGTGTTTCGTTGCTCGGATGGGTCGACATGAATTCTGCAGGCGCTCCTCCACCGGACATACGCGCCATTCGCTCCCACAAGGCCACCGATTCTCTCGGGTCATACCCGGCATCGGCGGCAAGCAGAATGCCGATGTAATCCGCTTCCGATTCATGTTGTCGGCTGAAGGGAAGCAGCATCCCGACCTGAGCGCCCACCCCCAACGCCGCCATGGTCGCCTGTCCTAGCGCGGCATTGCCCGTCCCGACGCCGGCCGCTGTACCCAGCACCTGGATGCCGATGCTCGTCGCCTGCCCCTGACTCATCCGCTCGGCTCCGTGGCGCGCCAACGCATGGACGACTTCATGCCCCATCACTGCCGCCAGCCCTGCTTCCGTCCTCGCCATTGGGAAAATGCCCGTGTACACGGCCATTTTTCCCCCCGGTAGCGCAAACGCGTTGGCCGTCTTATCGTCCTTGAACACCGTCACTTCCCACTGAAACTGTTGCGCCATTTCAGCGTACTTCGACCGTTTCGCCGCTTCGATGATGCGGGCGGCCACCCGTTTGACCGGGTCGATCTCGCGAGGATCTTGCGACTGCTTCATCTTGGGGTCGCTTTTCACCTGATCGTACGCCTGCGCTCCCATTTTCATCTCATCCGACGCCGACGTCATGAGGAACTGCGATCGCCCGGTGTACGGATTTGTCTCGCATCCGCTAAGCCAGCCGACTGGCAGAAGCAGACTCCAGAGCGTCACCGCGCGGAGCCTCGCTGGGAATGCACGCATCACCTTCCTCCAGCCACTCATTTTTGATGGACCTCGTTTGACCGACCTCAACTGCTCTGGTACATTACCGCGCCTCAATGGCATATTCTACTGGCTACAACGACAGGCCGGTTCTCAACACCCGCTTACTCGTCATCACGGAATGCCTCCAGACTCCATTGAACGCATCGGAATCGACGAGTCGGGCAAGGGCGATTACTTTGGTCCGCTCGTCGTCGCCGCCGTGTTCGTCGATGCAACGACGCAAGATGAACTCGCGCTCATGGCGGTGAGGGACAGCAAGAAAATTTCGGACGGCCGCATCCTCGAACTTGCCCCGGATATCAAGACGATCTGTCCGCACAGCGTGATCGTCATCGGACCCCAGAAATACAATGAGCTCTATGCGAAGATCAGAAATTTGAACCGGCTGCTCGCCTGGGGACACGCCAAGGCACTTGAAACCCTGCTTGAGCGCGTCTCGTGTGCACGTGCCATCTCCGATCAGTTTGGGGATGAACGGCTGATTCTCAATGCCCTTCAAGCAAAGGGACGGACAATCGTGCTCGAGCAGCGCACCAAAGCGGAATCCGATCTCGCCGTCGCCGCCGCATCCATCGTGGCCCGAGCCGAGTTTCTCATGCGCCTGAAACGCCTCTCAGAGGATGTGGGCACCGCGCTTCCGAAAGGAGCCTCGCCTGCCGTGGAGCTGGCAGGCAGGATAGTTGTAAAAAAACACGGCGAGCCACGCTTGGCCTCGGTGGCGAAGCTCCATTTCAAAACGACGAAAGCCGTGCTCGGGACGTCGGTCGGATAGAGAGCGCAGAGTGTTGACGAACGGAGACGAAGGGAGAGGGTTACACCGATTCACCCACTTCGAGGTCGGAGGGCTTGGATTGATCTTGCGGTCTCTGGTCCGCCTGCACGTCACCGTCCCAGTACAGCATGCGATGACAGTAGGGACAGGTGTGGAGATCCTGGGACCGTTTGACTTCGGCGACCAGTTGCGGAGGAATCTGCAGGCGACACCCCGCACACATGCCCCCTTTAATCGCCGCAAGCGGCTGGTCCTTTCTGGCGGCCTTCAGTTTGGCGTAGCGGGCCAATAGTCCAGGCTCAACCTTGCCTGAGCGATCCCGCTGCTGCGATTCCAGTTCAGCCAATTCCACGGACAGCCGGCTCTCGAGTTCATCGAGCACCTGTTTTTCCTTGGTAAAGACTTGCTCGGCGGCTCGTACCTTGTCCTGAGCCTCCTTGGCCGTCTGCTGCAGCTGTTCGATTCTCTCCATGCACGCCAGCACCTTGTCTTCAATTTCAGACTTCTTTTTGTTGGCCATTTGCAATTCGAAAAGATGGGCCTGATATTCCTTGTTGGTCTTGAGTTCAGACAACCTGGCGCGCATTTTATCGGTGTGAGCATCTTGCGCCTCGACATCCCTCTCATGAGCGCGCCGCTCCTTCACGGAGGCTTCGACCGCGGCGCTCATGTCATGTAATAATTGTTTCGCCTCACGGAGTGGCGCTTCGACGGCATGAAGACGTTCGGGGATCTTTCGGCGCTGGTCGGTGATCTCCATGATACGGAGATCCAGTTTCTGCAGTTCGATGAGCGGAGACAGGTGCTGGTTCAATGCACTCCCATACCTGAAATCACGAGGGAAGGTCTTGCCTGCTCGTCGCTGGTCCATTGGTGGGCCCACTAGGACTCGAACCTAGGACCAGCTGATTATGAGTCAGCCGCTCTAACCACCTGAGCTATGGGCCCCCGTACGGAACCGCTCAGCCGCCGGTCAGATTACGATCGACCTCGATGAATCCGATTCTAGGCCTGAGCGCGAGACAGAGTCAAATCATCCGACTCACTCTTACAAGCTCTCGACAAAACTCCGGAGCTTTTTGCTCCGGCTCGGATGACGCAGCTTTCGGAGAGCTTTGGCTTCGATCTGCCGGATGCGTTCGCGAGTAACCTCGAAGTCCTGACCGACCTCTTCCAGCGTATGGTCGGTCGCTTCACCGATGCCGAATCGTTTGCGCAGCACCTTTTCTTCTCTTGGCGTCAGCGTCTCGAGGGCGCTGTTAATTTGTCGCTGCAAATCGTACCGGATCGCGGCTTCCAAGGGAGAAATGGCTTTCTTGTCTTCAATGAAGTCTCCCAGGTGGCTGTCTTCCTCTTCACCAATCGGGGTTTCCAATGAGATGGGCTCCCGAGCGATTTTCAGAATCTTGCGCACTTTGTCCAGCGGCAAGTCCATACGCTCCGCGATCTCCTCTGGAGTCGGTTCGCGACCGAGCTTCTGCACCAAGTGGCGGGACGTCCTGATCAACTTGTTGATCGTTTCGATCATGTGCACAGGAATGCGGATGGTTCTGGCCTGGTCCGCAATGGCGCGTGTGATGGCTTGACGGATCCACCACGTGGCGTACGTGCTGAACTTATATCCGCGCTTGTATTCAAACTTGTCGACCGCCTTCATCAAGCCGATATTGCCTTCCTGGATCAGGTCCAGGAACTGCAGGCCGCGGTTCGTATACTTTTTGGCGATGCTCACGACGAGCCGGAGATTGGCCTCCACGAGTTCGGCCTTCCCGCGCTTGACCTTTTCTTCGGCCACATCCAGGTGCTTGACCGCATCCTTGATCTCTTCCCCAGGGACTAATGCCTCTTCAGTCTCCAATTGACGGATGCGGCCCTTCGCGGCCTGATACAGTTTCTTGACGTCCAGCAGCGTGTCTTCGGACACGCCCGTCTTTCGCTTGACCGCCTGGAAATCCTTTCGCTCGCGACAGAGCTTCCGCAGTAATTCGGCACCCACTTCTCCGCCGATCCCGAGACGCCGCTGACAGCTGACGATCTCCCGCTCGGCGGTGCGAATCTGAATCGCCATCTCCCTGACGCGCTGGACCATCCGATCCTTGAGCACGCCGTGCAGATTGACAGCTTCCATCTTGTCCACGACCTGCTCTCGGATCGCATCGATCTGCTTCTTGATCTTTTTCAGCTTCGCGGGATCCTTGGCGGCCTGCCGCGACTTTTCATAGAGGCCTTTGAGCGACGTGGATACCTTGCGGACGGTGTTCAGGCCCTCCAGTGTTTTGAGGCGCAACTCCTCATAATCGCGCTCGACTTCCTCTTCCTCAAAGTCCTCTTCTGTTTCCTGAATCGGCACGATTTCGCGGACGTCGATCTTGCCGTTTTTGAGTTGATCCCTCAGCGAAAGGATGAATTCGATCGTCATCGGCATGCCGTAAATGACGAACGCAATGTCGCGCTTTCCTTCTTCGATACGTTTGGCGATTTCGATCTCGCCTTCACGGCTCAGCAGCGCGACGCTGCCCATTTCCTTCAGATAAAGCCTCACCGGATCATCGGTCCGGCTCAAGGCCCCCGGCGTCAGGTCGATCTCCTTTTCACTGTCCTCTCCGGCATCGGCCTCATCTGATTCCTCGGCGGCCTCCTCCGGCTCGGCGGCGGGGCGGCTTTTCTGCTGACGTTCGCCCTCAGGCGCATCGACGATCTCAATATCCATTTCACCGAACATCGTCATGATGCTGCCGAATTGCTCTGACGAGACCACCTCTGCCGGCAACGTACTATTCAGCTCGTCGTAGGTGAGAAAGCCCTTCTCTTTTCCGATCGAGATGAGTTTCTTCACTTCCACGAGCAATTCTTGTTTCGCCATGCCTACTCCTTCACCAAAGAAAGCGTTCCTGTCGGCCGTCCGGCCTTCTGTGACCGTAATTCGTTGACCTGCTCATTCAAGGCCCGGGCGTCTTCGACCCGTCCTTCTCGCTCTGCCGCCTTGAGCTGACCGATAAGGTTGCGTAAGTCGGCTTCCGCGCGCTTGCGATCGATTGTATTGAGACACCCCTGAATGTGCGCGCGAGGATCGTCAAAATGCTCCTCCCGCATGGACAACTCCGTCGCCAGCGAGCCGCACTCCGGATCATCGACGACGCTATCGAGTACTCTGCGAAGCCCCACTCGTCCGTCCTGCTCGAGATTGGCCAGCGCCCGTTCGACGATCCTCCGGCAGGCCGGAATCGAGAAGGCGTCTGGGCGCAGCTTCCGCACCTCGGAAGGCGACAACTGTCCGTGCAGCAAGAGATACACCAGATCACGCTCTTCTGGGGCGCCTTTCGAGGAAGGAACAGGTGAGACCGCTCTCAGTGCCGCGGGAGCCGGTCGGGATTTGTCCTTCAACGCCGGATACCGATCGATGAGCCGCTGCTGATTGATGCCGAACCGTTCGGCGACGAGACGGATCCGCTCTTCCCGCTCGATCGGGTGTTCGCTTTTCTGCAGGATTTTCAGGATTTCGTCGACGCTGCGGATTCGCCCTTCGATCGTGCTGCCTTCAGCGGTTTTCAAACTTTGTTCAAGCGCGAAATCCAACAAGCTAGGAGCCTGTTGCTCGAGACGGGTAAACGCCTCAGGCCCTTCCTTGCGCACGTACGTGTCAGGATCGTCTCCTGTGGGCAACGTCACCACCTTAACCCCGAGTCCGCTGTTCACGAACAGATCCAACCCACGGAGCGCAGCCCTGACACCTGCCGCGTCCGGGTCG
>JAICVE010000087.1 GCA_025935475.1 Nitrospira sp.
AGTTCCTTGACCATGATATGACATTTGACCAGAAGTCCCGACTCGGATTCCCGACTCAGCCTGTCAGATCACCCAACGCTCGCACTCCCTTCTTTGATCTGGATTCCGTCTATGCCGGCGGACCAAGCGGTACTCCGGAGTTGTACGAGGCCGCTGATCCAGTCAAATTCCGGATCGAAAGCGGAGGCCAGTTCGAGGACCTGCCGCGAAATCCGACAAACAACGCAGCGATTATTGGTGACCCACGCAACGATGAGAATCTGATGATCGCCGGCCTGCATGCGGCCTTTCTGAAGTTTCATAACCACGCCGTGGATCTCATTCGATCGCAAACTCCGTCGATTGTCGACAATGAAGCGTACTTCCAAGCCCACCGCCTGACAGTGTGGCACTACCAGTGGATGATCCTCCATGAGTTCTTGCCGCTAATTGTTGGCAAGCCGGTCACAGATGGAGTTCTGGCTAACGGTCGCCATTTCTATAACCCGTTACACGACAAGGAATTTATTCCGGTGGAGTTCCAGATCACCTACCGATTTGGACACAGTATGGTGCGACCCTCCTACCGCGCAAACCTCAAGGGTGATAACGGACAGCCATTCTTCGGTATGATTTTCGATCCGGCGGGTGAAGGCAGTCTCAACCCCGTGGACTTACGGGGTGGCGCGAGAACGCCGAGGCGTTTTATTGGCTGGCAAACGTTCTTTGATTTCGGCGGCGCATTCAGTGCCGATGTGCGCCCGAACAAAAGAATCGATACAAAGATCTCGACGTCCCTCTTCCACCTTCCGCTGACAACGATATTCAGCGGGACGCCACCTACCTCGCTGATGCAGCGCAATTTATTAAGGTGCCTGACGTGGCAGGTCCCTTCCGGTCAGCGCATTGCCCGTCAAATGGGCATCGCACCACTCAGCAGTGCCGACTTGGCTGAGCTGGGGCCGTTTGCCTCCTCGTTTGTCGACTCGACGCCGCTTTTCTATTACATCTTGAAAGAAGCTCAGTTGAAGACAGACGGAGAGCGTCTCGGCCCAATGGGTGGGCGTATCGTGGCTGAAGTGTTCATCGGCCTGCTCCAGTTAGACCCAAACTCTTACCTCAACGTGCAACCCAATTGGGTACCCACGTTGCCGGCACAAGGCGGGACGCCGAAAAGTTTTCGGATGATCGACTTTTTGACTTTTGCCGGTGTGGACCCGACGAGCCGCGGCCAGTAGGCGTCAGTTAGCAGGCGGCAAGTTGATGGCTTCTAAACTCTGCAAACATCATTGCTGAGGCCACTGCAATGGAATCGGACCAAGTATTTGATACGCTGTGAAACATGGCTAGAGTCGTAACCATAAATCACGGCCCGTGTTTAACCGTCTATTTTGCTACCGCGCTACCAGGACAGGACAAACCAGCCCCACCTAGGGCCACCGCACCAGTATCCTGACTTGTTGTTTCTTGTGGGTTTAGATTGTCTGAGTTGGTATCAGGGATAATGCGTAAACCGGGGGTCGAGAATCAGGCTGCGAACTCAACTCCTTGAATTTCCAAGCGGAGCAATGGTGTCAACGATGTTGGGTCCCCTCGCCTCCACCAAAATTATTTTTGCCGGTGACTAGCCATTATCACCCGGCATAGTCGCCGGTCAGGACTTGAAATAAAATACGTGTCATTATTTTCCCCATTTACTTCCCCTTCCATCCTATCTCCACACAGGGCCATCCGGCCTTAGAGCTGGTCTTTTTCAAAACTAGGGAACTTCTGTGGTCACCATTTTTTCGCGGTCTCCTACACTTCGCCTGCTCGTCTGCTTCTGGGTACGACATTGTTGGCATTGACGCCTCGCGTCGCCCTGTTGGGTTGGAAGTTGCCATGTACATTGTCTGTGCCCAGATTAAGAAGGAAGCAGCTCTGCCCACGGGCTGCTTCCTTTCTCATTTTTCCTGAATATTCGTCATAGCAGGACTGTCGTTTTGGAAGAAGTGGGACGCGAATCGTCTTTCGGTTTCTCGCTCCGAATCTCGCCGGATCAACGTCGCTTCAGCTTGCCCAGTCGGTAGTGATTACTGCCCTCATCGGGTGTTCTATTAGGTGTTGGGAGAGGGAATAGTGTGGGACAGCGTCACGACTCAGGATTAAGCTTTGCTGAGACTTGCTCGTACACTGTCCATCCAAGTGATTCTAATTCCTGCTTGGCGCGCGGCGAGACAGCACCGGCGATCCAAAGTTCTCGCTGGGCGATACGAGGTCGATTGGGCACAGACGTCGTCAGGGCCTGAGCGACCGTCGCGACGCGCGAGGTCCAGAACAAATAATCGACGGGCAGCATTACGACGAGCGTCTTATTCTTGGTGTAAAGAGCCGGAACACGCGGCAGTATCAGCAACCGATCAACGGCGTCTATGTGCAAGTGATAGCCGCGCATCATTTCCACCACGTGCTGGTAGAATACGACCAGTTCCTCAGAATTTGCCTCCTCGGCTACGGCCAGAAAGGCATCACGGTCATCAACGCCGGTGAGTTCTTCAAGCGCGGTGGTAATGATCGTCGAGTGCCTCGGTGAATAGAAACCGTTGAGGAAGAAGCGGTGAATCTCCTCTTCAGTGATTCCCATCTTCAACAATTTGTCTCGGTCCATGGCCCGTAGATCGTTCGCTGAATGGTCGCGGACTTGTTCATCGAGGTACGACGTCCAGCGAGTCGCACTGAAGGTCATCCACAGAATGGCGCCGCCTGGCATAAAAACGTATCCGATCTGAGGGGCTAGATCAGCCGTGAAGGCGATCCAGGTCAATTCATTCAGTTCATCCTGCAAGGTGGGATTGGATGAGTAGGGATCTACCCCGAACTGAAATGCGATTTTTCGCTTCAGATAAGAAAAGCCGATTGCCGATTTCGTCATGGAATCTTCCCGGTCGCTCCCCTCGAACTTGCTAAATTGTCCGGGCATGGCGAGAAACTCCAAGAGTCCACCCCCGACACTCGTCCCGAGACGGCCAGGGTCCGTGAGCAGTATCTTCAACCCGTGCAGAGGGTGTAAAAGTTGGAACTGGAGCGCATCGACAAACACCTCCGATTGGCGCGCATCCTTCAGTGCCGCAATGGCCTCGGTTTCTATGACTCGAGTTCGAAGCATAGGCATACCGACGGCAGGAAATGTCCCGAATTCAGAACTCACCACAAAATGGTGCTGAGCGCCATCATTCACGACCTCATCTTGGACTGAGTGGTGTGGCCCTTTGAGCCATTCCGGTGTGAGAAGCCCCGCTGCAGAGGACAGAGGAGGCACTTCCCATCCAATCTGTCCTGGCGATGGTGATGGGAGGGGCTCTCGCTCTTTGGGGACCGAACAGCCAACCAGGAGCGCACAGACAAGCACCCACACAAGACAGGGGGCCGAAGCGTATGACCCTGCTCGTCGGAGAGGAACTGCCGCGTGTGAGACGTTCATGAATCTTTGCCGCACGCGTCGTGATGGCTTCATGCAGCGGCGTTTGCACAGTGGGGGTACATGTCCTCCGAGCCTACTCGAATGCGAATACCCATTCCAATCACTTTTCAGCTCGACGACTGTCCATCCTTTGGGATATTCCTAAGCGCGGGTCGAAATAGTTAGTCCGCCAGAACAACCCCGCGTAATTCAACGCATAGTCTTGCTGTCACCGATGGTGGTTTCCCCTCCCTCAGCAAATCGCGGGTCAATTAATGTCGCGTGTGGATAGCCACGTATTCCATGACTCAAGAAAGGGTGGTACTATTTCGAGAAACCGTTTGAAAGGAGTACCGCCCATGAAGGGTTCCCATTCCCATACACATGTCCACAGCCATGAACACATGCATGAATCGGCTCAGGCTCACAAACATGAGCATGAGCATGCCCATGCTCACGAGCATGGCACCGACACCGAGCGCCATGACCATCAGCACACTGGCGAGCACGGTGAACATCAGCACCAGCACTCACTGTAGTCTTGGTCGCGAATCAGGCTGCGAAAAGGCCAGATTGTTGTCCTGCCATCCACGACCATGCCTCGTGTGTTCTGGAAGAAGGGAGCCATGAAGAAATCACTGGTGCTGATCGCTATGCTGCTGCCCGTGCTCGCGGGGTGCCAGTCCCATTCGTGGTTGGTGTATGCGAACCCTCCAGTGAACGGTGAGAAGCAGGGTCAAGAGTGCCTCTTGGACCTGTTCGGACTTGGTCGCAAGCTTGACCTGACCGGCAATGAGGCGATGCGCCTTGGCGGCATAGCGATAGTGCGGAGTGTTGAGTATCAGGTGAGCTCATTTCATGGGTGGGGAAGGGAGTGCGTCACAGCTCGTGGCGAATAATGGACTCAGTAGTTGTATGGTAGACGTCAATTCCGTTCGCTCCAACTGGCGGTCCCGAGGCTTCAGTTGCGACATATGGACTGATCCTCCCGGCCAAACTTGGGAAGATTACACGCATACGGCCGATGAGGTTGTGATGACGATGGACGGGGATGTCGAATTCGAAATCGACGGTAAAGTGCTTCGCCCGCCAGTCGGCGAAGAGTTGTTCATTCCCGCCGGCATCGTTCACAGCGTAAGAAACCGCGGGAGGACCACCTGCCGGTGGCTCTACGGGTACAAAATAGCCCGCTAATCAAAACCGCCTTTTCCCTCAATGACTTCGTTGGCCGTAGGCCGTTACCTACAGGAACCAGCCCGCTGATTTCACCAAAAAGTCAGTACTGCTCTGGATTTATTGGCATATCTTTGAGTACCCTAATGAGCCCCACATCAGGAACTCCATTTGCAGGTGCGTTCAGCCTATGGCGATGTTATGGAAGAACACGGTTGCAGGCGTGATGCTGGCCGGCTTCGGTCTCTCCGGTTTGGCGCTCGCCGTTGAACCGGTCGCACCCAAATCTGATTCCGGTCAGATGCAGACGCCTCAATTGCCGGTTCCCCCACAAGCTCCTGCCGTCCCCAAGCAGCATGCGCAAGACGGTGAAGTGAAACCGCCCGTCAAGTCCCCGGCCCCTTTACAGGAGGGCAGCAAGGAGCAGCCGCCATCCGTCACACCTGGACCGGCGAAACCGCCGACAAAGGCGACGCACCCGCCTAACGGCAACACGCCGCCCAAGGCAGCCACAATGCCACAGCCTCCAGGAGAGATCGTCGGGAAGGACGGGGCACCTATGGTGCTGATCCCGGTCGGAGAATTCACGATGGGCAGCGACAAAGGGGACGACGATGAGCAGCCCATTCACAAAGTTTTTCTCGATAGTTTCTATATCGATAAGTTCGAGGTGACGAATGGGCGGTTTGCGAAATTCGTCGAAGCCATCCAAAGCGAGCCACCATGGGGGTTTGCCGATAAGGAAACTCCGGTGATTCGTCCAGACCAGCCCGTGCGCTGGGTCAACTGGATGGAGGCAATCGGCTATTGCCTCTGGGTGGGAAAACGGTTGCCGACGGAGGCAGAGTGGGAAAAGGCCGCGCGCGGGCCCGACGGCCGCGTGTACCCCTGGGGCAATGATATTCCGACCCCAGCGCACGCCGTGTTTGGTTTGAAGGAAGGGTCCGACACCGTCTCGGCGATCGGAAATCGTGACAAGGGCAAGAGCCCGTACGGAGTCCATGACCTGGCGGGAAATCTGTATGAATGGACAACAGATTGGTACGACGAAGAGTTTTATTCGAAAAACCCGGCCATCAACCCGAAAGGACCACTCGAAGGCACGGCCAAAGTGCAGCGAGGCGGGTCTTACATCAACGGCGCCTACCGTCTACGCTCGTCCTTCCGGACTAAGGGCGATCCCACCGAACACGATCCAAACGTAGGTTTCCGCTGCGCGGAAGACGTCCCCAAACAGCCATAACCCAAGGATTGAGTGCGATGAACCGTTATAGGGTGAAACCTGGCAGCCGGGTGCGATTGAAGGATTATGATCCCGATGATGCCGGCGACTACAAGAAGAGCGACGATGGGAAAACGGCTGCAAAAAAAGAGGTTGAACGGCGGGTCGCCAGGCTTGGCCAATTGCAGGAACGATTATATGCGAATGGTAGCCGGTCGTTGTTGATCGTGCTGCAAGGCATGGATTCGAGCGGAAAGGACGGGACGATCAAGCATGTGATGTCTGGGGTGAACCCGCAAGGCTGCAAAGTCGTCTCGTTCAAAGCCCCGTCAAACGACGAACTCGCTCGTGACTTTCTGTGGCGTGTGCACCGAGAGGTTCCGCCGAAAGGATTTATCGGCATTTTTAATCGATCTCATTATGAAGATGTGCTGATTACGCGTGTGCATGGCTGGGTACCCGACCGAGCGATAAGACGCCGATTCGACCAGATTCGAGAATTCGAGGAGATGTTGGTGGAAAACGGCACGACCGTAGTGAAATTCTTCCTGCACATCTCCAAGAAAGAACAGAAGAAGCGGCTGGAGGAGCGAATTCAAGACCCAGAGAAGCGCTGGAAGTGGAATTCCGGTGACCTCGAAGAACGGAAGCTCTGGGAAAAATACATGAGAGCCTTTGAAGATGTGATATCGGTCACCAGTACCGATTGCGCTCCGTGGTACATCGTGCCGGCGAACCGGAAATGGTTCCGCAATCTGGTGGTTGCGGATCGCGTCCTTCATGCGCTCGACGAGATGAAACTGAAGCTGCCACCCCATCCCCCCGGCATCGATTTTTCCAAACTCCGGATCGTGTAAATCCTCAATTTCGGCAAATGTCTTGGTACGAGATATGCCGCATGGCGATAGGCAGAAAAATCCGACCACCCCATTGACACTATGATCTAATGAGCGTAGGAGGGGAACTGCGGCCCTGAAGAAGCCCCATTGAAGTACGAGAGATCGGACAGACCGCGCGGCTGTCATCCAGGTCTCCCGTTGACTTCACCAAGAGAGGAGGGTGGATATGGACGACGCGACTCCACCTGGCCTGTTAGGCCCGCCGATGCGAGGGCGGGTTTCTCGTCGGTCGTGCTAGCCGGATCTCCGCTGGCTGTGCCGTGAAGGCACCACAGACCAACTGGGTATCAGCCTGTTTCGTCGGAGCATTCGTCGCTGCGCGAGGAACATAAGCGCCTGGGATTGACGACGTCTCCCACGACTGGAAACTCGCGGGACCTGGCCTCGGGCGGGTCTTCGGGCCGCAACAATTCAATAGCAGTTCCGGCGTCCTAAGCGCCGACCACGGGCGACCTCCCACCACAGTGCAAGGTCGCCCGTGTCATTATTGAGTTCGTGAAAACAACCTCCAACTTCGTTCTCGCTGCGCTTAGAGGTTCAAGGTACGCGAAACAGTACGCCTCACCTCTTCGCTCGCTGCGGCCTCGTTGGAAGCTGTTTTGACGAACTCAGAGGTTTTGTTAAGGTCGGTCTTAGTCTCCGCTCGGCAACTCTATGTCATGCACACCGGGCTTTCAGCATTACATGTCTTGCTGACCAGTTCGGGCCTTCTTTCGCTGCCAATAAAAATAAAAGGGCAACCCTCCTGCCACTGTTGCCGCTCCATAGAAGGCTTCGACCGGTCGCTGCAAGAGGCTCGAGCCCACAACTAACGTGGCCCCCGAGACAAGCAGAGCCGGCAACACCGGATACCACGGACTGCTGTAGGCGAGGCCCGGATCCTGAGTTCTCGAACGAAGAGGGAAAATGGCCGACAGGGTTAATCCCATAAAGAATGCCAGGACCATTCCACTGTAGATAATTAATTGTTCGAAGGTGCCGCTCACGATCAGTGCTGAAGCCCAAAGCGTCTGAAAGAGAATCGCACGTGCCGGGACGCCGGTTTCGGGATGGCGGTAGGCCAGCCATGGGGTGATCACGCCGTCTTGCGCCATGGCCCAGTACACGCGCGGGCCTGCCCAGGTCATGGCGCTGACGGCTCCGGCAATGGAAAGGCAGAGTATTGCCGCGACCAGCTGTCCGCTATCCGCTCCCCACAAGGCCGCCGCAGATTTCTCGGCGACCGGCACGATAGGTTCCTGAGCCAGCTCGGCGACCGACAAGGCGGACAGATACACGAGGTTCAACAGCACATACACAGCCGCAACAAATGCTGTACCGCCGATCATCACCCTCGGCAGTGTGCGGCGAGGGTTGGCGATTTCAGTGGCGATAAACCCGGCCACGTTCCACCCGAGATAACAATAGATGACGATGACGAACGCTACAGCGAGGGATCCCGCCTCCGGGGATTCGACTACATGCCGATCCAAAAGCCAGTTCCAATGCGCAGCGCTTGCCGATAAGCCGCCTAGAATCAGGGCGCCGATGGCGAGCACCTTCGTGCTCGTGATCATGCGCTGCAACCGGCCGCCGCCGGCCAGGCCTCTGCAGTGGACTAGCGTCACGAGCCACAACAGCGCCAGCGACAGCCCTTTGGCACGCCAACCAGTCTCGTCCGTGAGGGGGAAAATCCTAAAGGCATACGCTGAGAAACTAATTGCGGATGCGGCGACGGCTGCGCCGAAGCCGATCGTAAACGACGTCCAGCCGCTCAGAAAGGCCACTAACGGTCCATAGGCTTCGCGCAGATACACGTAATCGCCGCCGGCATGTGGAAGCCGCGAGCCAAGCTCGCCATAGACCATTGCACCGCCGATCGCAAAGAGGCCGCCCACGCTCCAAAGCAAGAGAATCAGTATTGGATCGCCGAGATCTCTCGCCAGCAGCCCTGTGGTCGTGAAGATGCCGCCCCCGATGATGTTGCTGATGAGAAGGCAGCTCGCGGTAAACCAGCTGATGGTGTCGATGCGTCCGATAGGGCGAAGCACGTTGGGCCTTTCTTTTGCCGGGCGACTCTCCTACCATATCCGCCGATGGCTGAGAAGCCGAAGAAAAAGGCTCCCGCTGCCGGGGCCAGGCACAGACGGAAGCCGGGCGGGCAGTCCACGGGTCTGAACGCCACGGAACTGCAAGCGGCGGCTCCTCCAGGTGAGGTGGCGGAGCTACACCGGGCGATCGAAGAGGATGGCGGCAGGGCCCTCGCAGTGTACCGGGAACCGTACGGAGGTCACTGGCTCGTGCTTGCGGCACTGCCGATCGCTCTGGTAGAGCCGACGCCGTATCAGCGTAACCTGTCCGATACGCACGTCAGAAAACTTGAAGCGGTCATCGGGAAACTTGGCCGATCCGCAGCAAGCGCTTTCGAGGCTGGCTACGGCGCCGCTATTACCAGACGAGCGGGGACACCGCAGGCACCGCGGAGATTCGCTCGGCGCTCGATCTATTCGAGGCGCGGGCGCAATTCGACGGACCGGAACGCGCCGTCCATGTCCGCACTGCCGAGCATGCCGGCCACATCTATCTCGATCTCGCTGATGAGCACTGGCGGGCCGTCGACATCGGACCTGATGGATGGCACGTGATCGGATGCCCGCCGGTTCGCTTCCGCCGGCCAGCCGGCATGTTGCC
>JAICVE010000152.1 GCA_025935475.1 Nitrospira sp.
CTCGGTCGGCGGTGGCGGCGGCCCCCCCCAGAACGCCAACGGAACCGGCGGCCAGATTGAGTTCATACAGGAGCGCGACTATTTCGTCGATGTACGCGGAAAGATCGCTAACCGGCTGGAATATGCCGTCGGCGTCATGAACAACAATAACTATCAGGCCAACGCCCTCGTAAGCACGACTTCCGGGCTCAGTGGAGCCAATCAGCCGAAAGCGTTCTACACCCGTGTACGCCTCTTCGGAAATGACGTCTCGTTTATCAGTTTTACGACGCTTCAGGGCGAATCCAACAACGCCGGAACGATGATCAATGGGCGTGGCAAAGGGCGTTTTGACCGCTATGGCATCGACGCCAGGTATACTTCAAAGCTTTTCCCTGGCTTCATGGCGCAGGGTGAATACTGGGCGGGACATGACGGAGCCAATGCGACGACGGTTGGAACGGCGGCGAACGGAGCCTGTCAAGTCATTAGCCAGTGCGGCGGATCCGGCGCCCCAGGCGTACAGCGTCGTACATGGTACGTCCTCGCCAAGTATCTGATCACCGATGGCATGTTCGAGAACTTTGAGCCGACGGTGATGTACGAGCAGTTCGATCCCAACACCAGTATGGGCAACGATCTGTACACGAGAACGATCGTAGGCCTGACGTATTATTTCGAGAATTTCCCTCCCAAAGTGCAGTCCAAGATCCAGATCAACTATGAATTCCGCCACCATGCCGGGCTGGGAACCGGCCCCAATACACCGCCATACGATTCGGCAACGGACCCATTTGCAAACAATGCGTTCTTTGTCCAATTCCAGGTCAGATTCATGTAGACACGGACAATTTTTCTCATTGCATCGCTGTGGGCAAGAGAGTAAGGAGGGAGTTATGAGGCGTGTTTCAGCGACAGTGTTGGCAGTCTTCCTTGGGATAGCGGCCTGTTCAACCTACCAACTATTTCCGGCTGAGGTGATGGACGGCGTCGATCCGAACTTTGACTTTTCACAATGGAGGATGATACCCAATCAGGCCCTTGAGCGGAAGATCCAGCTCGGGGGCAGCATCCTGCATTCCGAACGAAAAGACGCAAACGTGACGATCGTAGTCACGCAACTTCCGATCGTCGAGCATCCGGCTTATGGGCCAAAGGATATGGGGAAGCGGAGCGGTGAGTTCGCCGTCACCTTCATGGGTCAAATTGAACCGCCGATGCTTCAACGGGGTAATCGCTTGATCGTCGTGGGGACGACCAAGGCGGCGAAGGTCGTGACGGTCGACGACATGCCGCGCAGCCTTCCATCGGTTTCCGCGAAATGTCTGCACATTTGGAACACGGGCGGGCGCGATATTGCTGACTTCCCGTCGTATGGGGCAGGATATGAGACCTTGGAAGAGGACACGTTTTGCGCAACGGCTCAGTAGCGAGGTGTCGGATAAATCTTGCCGTCTTGTGTGTCGCCTCCGTTCTCTACGGCTGCGGGCATGAAGCGTCTCTCGCACGGGAAACACCGACGGGCGGCCTCGTCACCTGGTCCGTGCAATCCGAAGGCGATATCCTTTCCTCAGCCGGACGCCGGGATGCGCTTCGTCTCATCAAGGAGAAGTGTCCCGAAGGGTCTCGTATCGTGAGAGAAGGTGAAGTGCCAAAAGTGAGCCAAACCGCCGATCGTCACTGGCGCGGCCATATGGGCACGGATCGCATCTGGGGAATCCAATTCACGTGCGCACCGTAACCGCGCTGTACTATCTGGCATTGAGTCTTACGCTGGCTGGGATGTCGAGCTGCGCTTTGTTGCCCAATCATCGGGTCACCTATGACCAGGATGATGCCCGGATAGGGATTGAGGATGATCCAACCATCTCTGTGAAGCAGACTGAAGTCCGCAATGCTCATCCCGGACAATTGACTGTGGAGCAGGTGCGATCATTGCTGGCTATGATTCAGTTCACTGGATGGAGCGGAACGGTTATAGGTATCTTCGTCTCCCCAACACCTAGTGCATTACTGTCGCAAGAGGAATTGCAAAAGTATTCGACTCCTGTGACCGATGCACTCAAAGAAGCCGGACCGACCGAACGGGTGTTCTTCTCGTTTCCGAAGCCAGGAGGAAGCTATAGCGAGGACCGTACGTCCGGCGCTTTGTTTTTGCGTGGCCGGTATTTGCATCTCGTAGTGACGGATCATAGCTCAATCCTTCGTCCGGACACCGGTGGGGATAATATCAGAGTAGGTTTCGAACGAGATACGAAGGCTCTGAAGCTCTGGGTTGCAAAACCGGCCGAAGCTGCCATCGTGCCGGATGCAGAAGAGCCAAAGTGGGCGCCATTTGAGAAAACGCGTATCTCTCTAAACTATGGTCAGACTTTAGCTCTGCTCAGGACGGTCCCCTCAAATCGCCAAGGGCGCGCCGATCTGAAGTCCGCTCCATCGTCCGGCGATGCTGGGCCTTCTCAACAGGACGTCCAAGAACAGGTTCGTGAACTCACAAATTCGAATCGTGAATTGCGCGAACGGTTGGATGATCAGACCAAGAACACAAAAGAGTTGTCTGAGCAAGTCGATCGCCTTCGCCGGGAACTCGATCAGAACAAAGCCGGCAAGCCACCGGCACGCAAAACTCCCGCTCAGTAGCTCGCCGCTCCGCTTACTGCCGCACCGTGCCCGAAGCCGTGGTCTTACCCAACGCCACCGAAGTCTTCGAGATCTGGTTCATCGGGAGCGGGAAAAACCCGGCCTTGATGACGGCCTCTTGTCCTTCCTGACTCATCAGAAACGCGAGGAACTCCTGTGCGGCCGGAGGAAGGGTTCCCTTTGGATCCTTGTTCACATACAGATAGAGCACTCGTCGCAATGGGTACGTTTGATCGGCAATCGTCTTTGAAGAAGGCATCACGTATGGCATTCCCTCATTTTCGGCCAGGGGGACAACTCGGACTGTGGAAGACTGCAATCCGAGGCCGCTGTATCCGATCCCAAGTTGGTCGCGGGTCAAATTGAGAATGACCGAGGCTGCACCAGGCTCTTCATGCAGCGTCGGCACAAAATCGCCGCCTGCCAACACATGCTCCTGAAAGAAGGCTCTCGTGCCGGACCTACGGTCGCGCCCATAGAGTTGAACGGGCGCCTGCGCCCACCCGTCGGCTAGCCCAAGCTGGCCCCAACGGGTCAGAGCCGCCTCGGCGCCACGCTTACGAGTGGTGGAAAACATGGCATCGATTTGATCCAGCGTCAGCCCTGGCAGCGGATTATCTTTATGGACATAGAGCGCCACGGCATCGACGGCGACGGGAACCGCCACTGGCTCATATCCGTTCTCTGCAGCAAATTGTTTGATTTCTGCATCGAACAGTTCCCGGGACGTCGCCAAAAGCCAGAATTGATTCGCTCGTTCTTCGCGGAGGACGACTTTGCCCGTCTTGCTCAAGGGTGGCTGCAGAAACTCTTCGATGGCCTTGGTCGAGCCTCCGCCTTTCACATCGACGCTGACTTTGGGCTGGCGCCGCTGAAACTCGAGACTCAGCCGCGACAGGAGAGGATACATCGTTTCTGAACCCCGAACTTTGATGTTTCCAGTCACTTGCGATTGGGGGTTGTAGCGCGCGAGGCTGGCATCGACATTCACGGAGGCAAAGGGCCCGACCTGCTCAGCCCTGGTGTCCACAGGTTGGCTGATGAGTCCCATGGCAAACAATGCCACACCCATGACCTGGAGCCGTATTGAAAACCGCCCATGCGACTGTTGGTCGTTCGCATGATACATCTCTGCGCCCTCCTTGGTTGTCGAACCGACGTCTCGTTGCTGGCTTCCACCGTACCCGGGATCCGTTGCGGGGAAGTAACCTCGATGTTACCGATGTGTTAACTTTTGATGGGCCATCGACGACGAGGAGGACTACAGGAAGCGGAAGTATTGCACCGTACTATTGCCGGTCGCCTCATCCCGTTGAAGCACCACGGTGCCCGATTTGGTGGTTTCACTGACGGTTAACGACATCCGGGCGGAAAAGATGTTGCTCTTGACGTCGTAGACGCTCAGCAGGCGGAGTTCTTTGGCGATTTCGGCGAAGCTGCCCACTCGATCAAGATCCTGCACGGTCTTGAACGGGCGGTTTTGAATAATTTCACCGGCCATGGTCTGGCTGATCCGCGGATCCAACGCCTGCAACACGAGCACATCGGCAGTATTGATGTTGATGCGGCTCTCGCCCTCTTGCGGGTAGACCGTGACATATTGGAGCAGTTTATCCACGATCTCGGGAGTCATGCCTTTGATCAATCGCATTTCGCGCATCGTCTGGAGGGGCGCATTGGCCGCACGATAGGAGGGACGCAATGCCTGGTAATAGACCGACTCTGCGCCTGCCGGTTCTGGAATGTCGTCCGCGTCCACCCAATCCACAATCGCATCCACGAGTTCGGGATTGATCTGCAGAAGATTACACAGCCGCTTGAACCTCAGCACTTTCGTTTTCTTCACGTTGGGGTCGACGGCGGTCGCCAGATCGTTCAAGTTCAGTTTGCTCCGCTCATCCTGGATCTGCGCCGTCATCAAACCGTCGCCGATTGCGTATTTCTCGATCGGAAAGGCCCAAAGGTCCGTCGTGGCATCGTACATCTGTCCGGTCTGCTTGTCCTTGAGATGGTCCATTTGCAGCACGGCGCGCGCCGCCTGAACGCCAGCTCTCGTGAGCACAGTCGCTTTGAAGTTGTCCCGAAAGGCCGAGGCCTCACGATATTCACGACGGGCCTCGCTATCGAACTCGAGAATCAGCGCGACGAGGAGAGCCAGGACGAGGATGGCGAGGAGAAGGGCGATGCCTCGTTCATCATGCCTTCGCATAGGACACGATTCTGAGAGTGGCGTCGAGGTTCACGGGATTGTCGTACTTGGGCTTGATCTGAAGGTGTTGGACCTGCACGTCGTACGGAGCCTGCTCGAGCGCCACCAGCAGCGCCAATAATTGGGGCAGTTGGACGCCGTCCAATCGAAGATCGACGGCCATTTCCTGGTACCCATGCTGCAGCGTCGCCTGCTGCGGCTGCATGCCGACAATCCGGTCGCGAATCTGGACTGAGGCTGCGGCCTCCTCCATGAACGCCAATAGAGAGAATTGACCGTCACCGGCCGGCAGCCGCTGTTCCAACTTCGCTAACCGGGCCTGCTTGGCTGCATACTCGGTAGCCATCGCGGATAGCTCGACGCGTTCCTTGGACTTTCTAGCGGTTTGCCGATCGACCTTGTCGATTCTGGTCATGAGAGGGTCGATCACGATGAGAAATAACAGACTGGCGACAACCACAGCGGTGCCGATCGCCACGATCATGCGCTCGCGAGCTGCCAGATGCCGCCAACGTTCTTGAAGCATCGCCATCATGGCCGCTGCACCGTATAGGTCAGGCGAAACACCACCTGGTTTGCGGTGGCACCGACTCGCGTATCGCTGACCGACACGCCTTGGAACAGCTGGTTCGTCCCAAACGCTTGTTTGATCTTTTCGACGGAGTCGAATGAATTGGTTTCGCCCTCGAGATGGACCGAGGCCCCTTCCACGGTCAGCTCCCGGATCGTCAGGGGAATGCCTGGAGGCAGTTGTTTGGCCAGATCGGACAGATTCGCCAACACACTGTTGCGGCTGTGGTCAATGACCGCCAAGCTCTTGTCGAGCTGTGCGACGCGATACCGCGCCACGTCGAGTTCTTCACCCGGAGATGCCCCTTCACCGAAGGACTGGACGAATTGCGCCTGAAGCCCTTGTTTCACTTGGGTCAGCGTGGATTGCTTGACCCACACGCGAACCGAGAGATCCGTCAACGCTAGCACTGCGAGAATGAGCCCACCCCAGAGCGCCAACCGCTGATCTTGACGTGATTCGCTGGTTCGCGCCGAAGCGGTCTCCGCTGCGGCCGTCAGATCCAGCCCAAGGTCGGCGCCGATCGCTCTGGGCTTCCAGCGCGGCCTGATAATTTTAGGATGAATCGCCAGACCAAAGGCGATCGAGAAGGCCCGCGGGCAGTTGGCGCCAAATCCTTGTCTGGGACCTACTGGCGTTAATCCCAACTCGTGCGCGACGTGGCCGCTGAGTTCTCGAAGCTTGGAGCCACCACCGGAGACCCAGCAATGCGACAGCCGCTGATGCGCCGCCCCCTCATAGGCATGCAGTGAGACCCTCAACTCCTTCAGTAACGGCTCGAGCCAGCCGTCAACCTCCTGCGCGGCCATGGCGCGCTTTCGCCGTTCGGCTTCGGCGAAGGTGCACGCATAGCGAACGGCCAGCGCATGAGTCAGGTGGTTCCCACCCCACAGCACGGTGCGAAGCACGGCCGGCCTGCCTTCGTGAATGAGGCAAAGGGTAGTCTTCGTGGCGCCCACGTCGATGATCGCCAAATCGCCGGGAACGTGTGCGCCTTCCTCCTTCAGAAATTTGGTCACGGAATACAATGCCATGCCGTCGACGCCGACCACGGCCGGCTTTAAATCCGCGGCTGCGAGGAATTTGAGATGCTCGGCCACCTTGTCCTTGGGGGCAGCTGTGATCAATACATCGGCACCCTTGGCTTTTTGCCCGTTCCCTGCCGGTCCCTGGAACGGCAGGACAACGCTTCCCATGGCCACGTCATCGAGCGCCATCGGAATCAGATTTTCAACTTCATACGGCACC
>JAICVE010000422.1 GCA_025935475.1 Nitrospira sp.
CCGGGCGAAGACCGCCTGCGCCGTGGCGCCGTTGAACGGCGGCTCTCCGGTCAGCATCTCATAGAGCACGCACCCGAGGGCGTAGATGTCGGCTCGGCCGGTGATCTCCCGCTCCCCCATCGCCTGCTCGGGGCTCATGTAGGTCGGCGTGCCGAGCGACATCCCGGTCTCGGTCATTCGGGTGCCGCCGGCCTTGCTCGCGGCGAGCGCAATCCCGAAGTCGGCCACCAGTGCCTGGCCGTCGTGCAGCAGGATGTTTTCCGGCTTGATGTCCCGGTGGATCACCCCGTGGCGATGGGCATAGTCGAGCGCATCGGCCACCTCGCGGGCGATCCGCACCGCGTCCTCGACCGGGAGCTGCTTCTCGCGCACCAGCCTGGCGCGGAGGCTCTCGCCCTCGACGAACGGCATGACGTAGAACACGAGCCCGCCGGCCTCGCCCGAGTCGAAGAGGCCGAGGATGTGAGGGTGCTGCAGGTTGGCGGTGGTCTTGATCTCGGCGAGGAAGCGCCCGGCGCCGAGGATGGCGGAGAGCTCGGCCCGGAGCACCTTGAGGGCGACCTTGCGGTCGTGGCGGAGGTCGTGGGCCAGGTAGACCGTCGCCATCCCGCCCTGGCCCACCTCACGCTCCAGGCGGTAGCGGTCGGCGAGCGCGGAGGAGAGACGCAGGGCGTGGGTGGTCACGAGGAGGGCGTGCTCCGGGTCTGGGCTGGCAGGGACGATGGGGAAATATCGCGTGCCCGCGACGAGGCGCCAGCGCGGGGGTTTTGTCACCCTGAACGCAGTGAAGGGAGCCATGCCTAGGCATCGCCGCCTTCGCTTCGCTCAGGGTGACAAGCGGTGTTAACCGGAAGCGCCTCTGCTAGACGAGGGACATGACGATCAAGAGATTGGACCACGTGAGCGTCGTCGTCCACGACCTTGCAGCCGCTATCGCATTTTTCACCGCGCTCGGCATGACGCTCGAAGGCGAGATGCCGATCGAGGGCCCGTGGGTGGACCGCGTCAACGGGCTCGAACGTGTCCAAGTCGACATCGTCATGATGCGGACCCCGGATGGGCACGGGCGGCTCGAGCTGACGAAGTTTCGCAATCCAAAACTGGTCGAGATCGAACCGGCGATCGCACCGCCGAACGCGCTGGGCCTCCGGAGCATCATGTTTACAGTCGGAAGTGTCGATGACTCTGTCGCTCGCCTGCGTGCCCACGGTGCCGAACTCATCGGCGAGGTCGTCCAGTACGAGGATAAGTACCGGCTCTGCTACATGCGAGGCCCTGCGGGCATCATCGTCGCGCTGGCCGAGGAACTCTTCTGACCCGTTTACCGCCGTCCGGAAACCGGTGGCGGTCCAAGGGGCGCCCCTTCTACTCGATACTTTTTTGGCAACCATCCATCCTGCTCGCCTGCTAGCCGCGGTCTGGTTGGGCGCCCTAAACCAAATTCACTTTCCCTTCGCAGCAGCTTGTTTCTGGGTTCGCCTAGCCTGGTACTTCACAATCCTGCTAATGAGGTCGACGGGAATTGGCTTGTCCAACGGAAGCTGTAAAGTGCTCTTATTACCTTTGTAGGCGGCCAGTTCTTTCTTGAACTCCGGCACCTCTCGTGGTGCGGGATAGACGCCGATGTGATTCTTGTAAGCAGCAAAACTTATTAGGTTGCCAGTCAGCGTAAAAGTGGGAATCTGATACTTGATTGCCTCGCCCGCCCCCGGGGCCGCTTTTTGGATCGTCTTCCTGATCGTTTCCAGCAGCTTCTGCACTTCGACGGGAAAACCGGCAATGTAATCGTCGATGTCTTTTGGGGTCTTCATTGATAGACTTCCTCCACCCAAAGCTCTGAGCTCGCACGCTTTTCCACCAGATCGAGCATACGAGCATTAAAGTTTTGATAAGTATTATCGAAGAGGTCTACACGTGGCGGCATAACTGAATGCTGAATGCGGATAATGCTGAATTATATCGCTCGTTTTAGCGAATGGTGATTTCAAGTGTGAAGGTGGTGTCCGTCATCTCATCTTCCGGAAAGACCATGATTTCGTAGTCGCCCGACTTAGGTAAGGTTCCGCTCCAGTCCTTGGGTTCGGGGCCAGTTTCAAGCAAATCCATTCCCGGTGCGTAAATACCCAGGACCGCATTACCCTTTGCCGACACGAGATGCAGTGTCAGCTGTTGACCTTTGCGAGCGCGCAGGCGATAGGTGATCGGATCCATTCCTCCACTTTCGCTGGGCCCACCAGTTGTTCTGCCTTTGAGAATTACGGTTGTGCGGCCTGGAGGAAACTTCACACGTATCGTTCGCGCCCAAATCGTGGTGGCGAACATCATTGAGATAAGCACGACGGCAAGAATTCTCTTCATGTAACGACCTTCTATTCCTTCTCAATTACGCTATGCCCTAAAGTCATGCGCTCCGCTCTCAAGTCTAGGAGGACTCAAAGGCGGGGAAAAGCCACCGCCCCACATCCGGCGGCAAAGCCGACACCAACAACAAAATATTAGGCACAAGAATCAGGGGTCAGCAATCACTACCGGCTGAAAAATAAGATAGAGAACTACGGTCACTAGGTACGCCACAAAGTAACTACCGAACAGCGCCAACAGCGGAAGCAGCGCGCGCAGCCCTCTTGTTTTGAAGAGATGATAGGGCACGAACACAATCCATGCCCAACCAATCAACAAGCCCGGACAATATATTTGATTAATCAGAGACGCTTTGGTTTCCGCTCTCAGCCACCAAACAACGCCACAAAGGAATCCTGCCGAGTAAAGAAATTCAAAG
>JAICVE010000522.1 GCA_025935475.1 Nitrospira sp.
AAGCCATCCTGGCCTGGGCTCGACAGCGCGGGACACCCGTGACGCTCAGGCTGGTGAAGGGTGCCTACTGGGATTCCGATACGATCCGCTACCGGCAACGGGGATGGCCTGTGCCATTGTTCGAGCACAAGGCGGAGACCGACGCAAACTATGAAGCGCTTGTGCGCACGCTCTTGGAAGCGAGCGAGGTGATCCGGCCGGCATTCGGCACCCATAATCTACGGACGCTGGCCTATATCGAGGCGATGGCCGAGCAGCTCCATCTTTCCCCCGCTACCTGGGAGTATCAAATGATTTTCGGCATGGCGGAGCCCTTCCAAGAAGCGGTCTTGCGGCGAGGACGTCGGCTGCGGCTGTACACACCGGTCGGAGAGCTGCTGCCGGGCATGGCCTATCTAGTCCGGCGTCTCTTGGAAAACACCTCAAACGAATCGTTCCTACGGAAAGAATTCGTAGAGTCCCAGTCGCTGTCGATGCTGTTGGCGCCGCCAGTTCCAACGCCGGCGGACCGGCCTGCTGCTGTTCCACCAGGGTTTCGCAATGAACCGTTGCGGGATTTTTCCGTGCCGGAGGCGAGATCCGCGATGCAGCAGGCGATCGACGAGGTCAAAGGACAGCTTGGCAAGACTTGGCGTTCCGTCACGGACGGGCTGACGCTGAACGGCCCGCTCATGCCATCGCATAACCCGAGTCGGCCGGAGGAAATCGTCGGAATCGTGCTCACAGCCGCTGCGGCCGACATCGAAGCCGCCGTGCGATGTGCGGACCGAGCCTGGGCGGCCTGGCGTACGTTGCCTGCCGAACGGCGTGTGGAGATCATGAGGGAGGCAGCAGCCCTGATGCGGTCGCGCCGTGATCGCCTCGCGGCCTGGGAGGTGCTCGAATGCGGAAAGTCCAGACGAGAAGCCGATGCGGATGTCGCAGAAGCGATCGACTTCTTGGAATTCTACGGAGTCGAGTGGCTTCGGCTTTCCAAGCCCAAACGTCTGGGACAGGAACCGGGAGAACTCAACCATCGTCTGCTGGAGCCGCGCGGAATCACGGCGGTCATTGCGCCCTGGAATTTCCCTCTCGCCATTCCCACGGGCATGGTGTCTGCGGCGCTTGTCACCGGCAATCCGGTCCTCTTCAAGCCATCGGAGCGCTCGCCGATCATGGGCCAGTTGCTGGCTGAATTGCTGGCCGAAGCGGGGGTTCCCGAGGCGGTGCTCCTTTGCCTTCACGGAGGACCGGAGGTCGGACGCGCCCTGGCGCAGCATCCAGCGATCACAACGATAGCCTTCACGGGATCCAAGAAGGTGGGCCTGGGCCTGTTGAAGGACGCGGCCGCAGTTGTCCCGGGTCAGCGTATGGTCAAGCGTGTCATCGCCGAGATGGGCGGCAAGAACGCGATCATCATCGATGAAACCGCCGATTTGGACGAGGCCGTGACCGGAGTGATCGCCTCCAGCACCGGGTACAGCGGCCAGAAATGCTCGGCCTGTTCACGGACCATCGTGCATGCTGCCGTGTATGACCTTTTTCTCAAGCGCCTTCAAGAGGCTGTCGCCAGTTTGCGGGTGGGCAATCCGGAACATCCTGGGACTCAGA
>JAICVE010000525.1 GCA_025935475.1 Nitrospira sp.
GGCCCCGCCTTAGGCTAGGCTTCGCCTCCTGTGAATACCGCCGCGCTTCGCACTCTGATGATTTACGCCATTGTTCTGCCTTTGGCGGTTTTCATCGGATGGATAGTCGCTGGAGACATGACGAGGAGTTCCTTTGCCACTCTGTCGACCATCATCTTCGTGCTTTTGCTGCCCGTCTTGCTCAAATTTCATTATCCGATCCTGGTCTTTAGTTGGAACACCTTCATCACCATCTTTTTCCTCCCCGGGCAGCCATCACTGTGGATGATCATGACAGCCATTAATTTTGGCCTGGCTGTCTTGAATCGCATTATCCAGAAGCGACCGGCATTTTTTCCGAACCCCCCAATCACCATGGCCTTGTTGACTCTGGGTGCAGTTGTGCTCGTCACCGCCGGGCTACGCGGTGGCATCGGAGTGCAAGCACTCGGCAGCTCAACGGTTGGGGGAAAAAGCTACTATATGATTTTGGCGGGCATCGTGGGTTATTTCGCGTTTGCGAGTCAGCCCATCCCGGTCGATCGAGCGAGATTCTATGTCATGCTCTTCTTTCTTTCCGGATTAGTTACCGCCGGGAGTAATCTGATTTATTTGGCTGGTGAGCCATTTTACATTCTATTCGCCATTTTCCCGGTCAGTTTCGCGGCGGTGCAGGCGGTTACGGAAAGCGCGGGGCAGGTATCCCGAATCGCGGGATTCGGCGCGGCCGCTTCCGCTTCCATTTTTTGTTTGTTCGCGGTAAGCGGCTTCCGAGGCGTCGTAACCAAGTGGTGGCGGCTCCTTCTTGTGCTGGCCCTCCTGCCGTTGGCGGCCATGGGCGGCTATCGGACCACGCTGATTCTCATTGGATTGACCCTCGTCATTCTTTTTCTCGTGGAGGGCCTATGGAAGACTTCCCTCTTTCCGCCGATCCTGCTGGCGGCTCTGATTTCTTTTGCGTTGCTAATTCCTTTAACGCCTCACCTCCCCAATTCCATCCAACGGGCCTTAAGCTTCCTGCCGGGACTGAAAGTGAATCCCATGGTTCGGTACGATGCCGAAGCATCGACGCAATGGAGGGTATTGATGTGGAAAGCGATGCAGCCGGATTTGCCCAAATACCTGTGGCTGGGAAAAGGGTACGCCTTGAGCGCCACCGATCTTTATCTGGCCGAGGCGACGGTGCGTCGAAACCGATTGCCTTCCTACTATAGTGCGATTGTCAGCGGCAACTACCACAATGGTCCCCTCTCCGTCTACGTTCCCTTCGGCGCCTTTGGCTCGCTGGCGTTCTTGGCCTTCATTTGCGTTGCCATGCGATCACTTTATCTCAATGCCCGGTGGGGAAACGAACACTTGAGAACAATTAACCGGTTCCTGCTCGCCTATTTCACCGCGCGCGTCGTTCTCTTCTTCGGGGCCTTCGGGGCCATTTCCACGGATCTGTACGTGTTCACCGGTTTGCTCGGGCTCAGCGTCGCCTTAAATCGCGGCGTCTGCCGGAAGCCTGCGGCGCCACTGCCCGATCCGGTGCGCTTGCGCGGAGCGTTCGACGGCGGCGCCGTGCAACC
>JAICVE010000456.1 GCA_025935475.1 Nitrospira sp.
CCTCCGAATACATCACTGACTACAACAAGTGTCAAAGTCTCGTCGCTCGCGACCCCAAACTACAGCAGGGGAGCCAGCTGATGATTCTCAATGCTACGGAACGTTGTGTGCAAAAGGAAGGCTGGCGGCTGGTGGAACAGTAGTAGTTCTCACACCTGTGTCGATTCATCTCACCTGCGTTACGTCTCGATCCGCGTCGTTCCCGTCGCTCGAAAGTTAACATCCTGGTAACTCTCCAGTGATCCGGCCGGAACGCCCGGCCATTAAGCTTCCCGCATACAAGGCAGCCGTCTGGTCGGAGGTGCTTCAATGACCTTCTCAGAACCCTACATGTTCGTCTTGGCGATCAGCGCGGTTCTGTCCATTCCGCTGGTCCTCGCCATTCGAACACTACTCGCCACAAAGCAGCACGTCATCCTGCCGATCCTGCGCCTCCGCATCACGAACGGTCACGCCTTGATCTATGAACCATCAGATCCCCAAGACGAACCAACTTCACCCATTCAAGCAAGGAGGACATCATGGTGACAGTCGAACAGTTGATGGCGAAAAGCTTAGTGAACATTGAAGCCGCCATGTCAGCGATGGAAGCAGCCAAGATGATGAAAAAACATCAAGTGGGCAGTGTCTTGGTGAAAAGAGACCATCGCATCGTGGGAATTGTTACGGAGCCGGACATTATTCGGAAAGTCATTGGTGTGGAACGCATTCCCTATTATGTGCCTGTAGAAGAGATCATGAGCAGCCCTGTCATTGGTATCGATTGGCGACGTCCGATTACCGAAGCCGCCAATATGATGAATCAGCACCGAACGCGCCACTTGGCGGTGTTCAATGGCGGTTCAGTTGTCGGGGTCTTGTCGGTCCGTGACCTTTTGCATCCCGTATCAGTCGACGAACTCTAAATGTAAGCAGAAATTAATCATGACCCATGATACATGCTCTAACGTTTCCACGCTGCGATGGTTTCATCGAGCGAGGCTGCTCGAGGCTCCTCCAACAGCAATGCAGCTCTGGGAGATGGCCATTCGATTTACTTTAAATTTACTGATCATCACGATTCTTGTCGGTCTTGTCGGCGGCGTCGTGAAAACTTTCATGGACCTTCGTTTGCTGCTGTCAGCAGATCTTGAAGTCGCCCTCAGGCACATTATCGTCGACACGCTCACGATCCTTGCAGTGGTGGAGGTTCTGAAGACGACTTTGACCTACTGCTCCGATGGCCGGGTTCGAGTAACATTTATCGTGGACACGGTCCTGGTGGTCATGTTGACCGAGATCATTTCGCGCTGGTTCTCAGGCGGGGAATGGCAGCAATTCGCAGCGCTCGCCGGCCTGTTGATCACCTTGGGAGCCGTTCGGGTCGTCGCCGTCCGGTATAGGCCGGTGACCGGACCAGCCGTGCAACCACCCTCTCAAATGAGTCTGTCATTTCCTTAGACCATTGAAGACGCGCCATCATGCCCACCCTGCTGTTTCAATTCCCTTCGTCCCTGACTCAATCCACCCTGCGCGAGCAGGATATCGTGCGCATCTCGAAGGACAGGATGTCGTGACACAGAATGCACTGATCAATTCAGTTGCTCAATGCAGTCTTGGAACTCTCAACGTGACTAGGAGGTGAGCCTCTATGGTCAGCGAACTGCGCGGAGCTGTCCTGTTGTTCGTTGCGTTCGTCTTTTTCCTGATCATCATCGGCATGCTGGTGCTTGGATCGGTCATGAGACCTGGCCGTTGGAGTGAACGGCCACGAGTCGCTGCGTGACAGGGCCAGGGCCATGCCACTATAAACTGCGCCGCCTCCGTCCCCACAACACCGTACGTTGCCCTACGAGCTACGGATTTACTTCGCTTGCCCTGTCCAATAAAATTGTTCAGCCGGCAATCTTCAATTAGTCCTCGCTCCCTAATCGAATCCCCTAGATGGCATATAGCGCATGAGCACAAAAAGGAGTAATATTCATCCCATAGGGCATGCGCTAAAAAACTCTGGGAAAGAATGTCTGTGACCAAACTGCACATTCTTCAGGAGATCAAACGCACGACAACGGCCAACGGCGGAACGCCGCTCCGAAGACGTCAGTTTGAATCTGAGACCGGCATCAAAAGGTATGACTGGTTTGGCGTCTACTGGGCTCGCTGGAGTGATGCGATCCGGGAAGCATCCTGCATGCTGGATCAGATGCAAGTGGTGAGCCGACCACAACATTCAAAGCCACTGGAGTATGACCGCACTCGCACCGCTCCCATGATCTAATAGCCCGCATCTTTCGAGGGGGCGAAAACCGACCAACGAAGTTTGAGCCGTGCGGGTCACAAAGAGCGGGCTGAACGGTCAGAACTTGGATTGGCCTCCGAATACTGCGCAACGTCGATTTCGTGTTTTGCCCACCTGAATCCATGCGATCCGA
>JAICVE010000181.1 GCA_025935475.1 Nitrospira sp.
ATGCATTCTATCCTTGTTAAGGGATGGTCATCTGGTCAAAATTGCACAGTTTGGAGAATTGATGAGCCGCACCCATCGACGAGGCTAGCACCCAAATGAGCGTGGAAAGTGTGGCAATTCCATCATCTCAACCATAGAACACCTCTTATCTTCTCGGTGCCTCCCACACGTCTTGTCCTGCTTACCACCCGACGATGCAATAATGTTATGGGCGTGGTTTCCAACGGCTTCTTAAGGCGGTGTCCCCGGCGTTGCAGATCGGCGAGCTTGGCAAGGTGCCCTTGCGGCAATTGCAGGACGCGTTCGAGCTGGTCATGCAGGTCGGTTCGGCTCGATGCCGTTTGAAACGACGCAATATACGATTCTGCCTGACTGGACGCACGCGCGCGATTTCGCGAGCTCATCCAGAGCTGTCTCAGCCGGTTTCTCATGAAGAATGCAAGATCCATTGGGCTGTCTTGAAGGCATTGCGTGAGAGAGTCGCCTCCGATCAATACGCTTTTAATTAGAGACGACCATCGAGGGACGATCGGCACTCTCCACTGCCGAACGATGATCGGCAGAAGAGGTCAGGCCTGTGCTGCGTGCGCCGGGAATCGCCTCTACAGGTTTGCGTTCATTTTCATCCCGCCAGCAAGTTTGCTCTGCAATCATGACCTGACCAATACTGGCATCTTTGGGTATCCTGCCCATGCAGGCCCGTATTGTGTCTTCAACTGAACCAGCTGCAATGTCCCCCTCCATGATCGCATGGGTTCCAGGAGCAACTGTCGGCGCCTGGTCTTGAGCCTGTATGGGCGCCGCTCCAAGGGAGCCACCCAACAATACTGCTAGAATACAAACCGTCTGCTTTGTGAAGAGATGTGTCATGTGGCTTTCCCTTTTCTACGGCTCGCGGACGGACTCGGCGACAACGGTTTCGCTTCGACCGAGGCCGTCCAGAGGGTTACGACCATCAGTTACGCCGGCTTTACCCCCAGGGGATATGTCCTGGCTTCCAGGCGACTTAAAAACCCTCCGCCAGTTCCCAGCGCTCCCCCGATAAGCGATGCGCCAAGCGAAAGCACCGCCAGGACAAACAGCCACCAGGCTGCCGATCCGACGCGTGTCATCGTGGCATTACCGAGGTCCATGGATTGCTCCTTGATTCCCTTACCCGCCTGCTTGACGCTTTCCACCATGCCGATGACGGATTGGGCCACTTCTTGAGCCTGTTTTTCTGACATGCCTAGTTTGTTCATCATGACGTTCACTGCCGAATCGCGGTCCATCGCAGCCAGTTTGTCTCGAATTTCACTGATGGTTGAATCGCTCACTTTCTGAAGCGATTGGCCCTCTCGCGCTTGAGCACTCTTCTTGTCGATTTCCTTGTTGATCGTACTGGGCTGCAATTCGGGCTTCTCGGTCGCTTTCAGAACAGACTCGATCTGATTGCGAAGGTCGGCCGCTGTGATGTTGGCTGTGTCCGCACTCGGCAGTTTTGATGCCGCCGCCGACACCGCCGTGCCGACGCCTTGGCTTAGCATCTGTAACCCACCACCCAACGTGGTAAAAAGCCCTCCGATCATGAATGCCAAAGCCGTCGTGCCGAGCCATGCGAAAACGACCGACGTCACACCCCAGAGTACGGCACTGTGATATACGCCCTCTGTCCTACTAGAGGCTCCGGACAAACGCGAAGCGGCATAGCCTCCGACGAATGCGGAAATCAACATGGACAAGCCCGTCCAGAGACCGGTCGCTATTGGGATACCGCCTGTGGGTTGGGCGTCTCGTAAATCGATCGACCATGCTCCGATGGCCAATCCCAGCAAGGTAAAGAGCATTTGCACGGCAAGCCCGACGGCCAGACCGGCAACGATCGCTCCCCACTGAATATGACCCCTGCCCTGCGACCACTGTTCATAAGTTGCCTGCATATGAATCACCCTTCCTATGTGAATAGGAAAACATGTTCTCAACCTTCGATGATCTACAGTATGGGCGGCTGACCCGTGGCAGGTTGGTCAAAACAGCTCACTGAAAGTCAGACGGCAAGCGGGCGTCAACTTTTAGTTTTGACATTTCAGCCGATTGCGAAAAGAGGTTCTTCTTACTGAGGAGCAGCAGATGATTTCAAGGAGATATAGTGCAGCGAGAGTGGTGAGCTCTAGACCCAGCCCCGGGATTCGCAATAGGCATACAACAATACGCCGGAGATGCTTGCCGCATACACCATCGTAACCGTGGCGAAGGGATTAGATGCGAACCATAGGAAAGCCGATGGAAAAAAAGAATTGTCCACGTTCAACCTTTCTGGTGAATACCAAAGGGTCACTTGTGGCCAAACATGTACCAAAGCACTGCGGCAAAAGTGCTCACGAAGACGAACTCAATCAAGGCGAGTGCAAGAACCTCGATCGGAATGGCATCAAGAGAATATTTCAGACGGACTCCATGCAATGCGTGATGAAACCACTACTTTGCAATGCTTTCATTGCCACTCCATATCAGGGCTTAACACTTCTGTCTTTCTCCATCCCAGCCGGCCGGACAGCCGTTATGACCCCACGGACCGGTCTCCTTCACCTGTGATACATGACTCCGCCAAAGCGGCTCTGTCCTCCTTCGGAGCACCATACCTATCCAAAAGCTCTTGTATGTAATAGTTAACAAGGGCTCCCTCATCATCACAGAGCGGAGGCGAAGAAGGCATAGAGAGCAGATGCTCGCAGGCACGAATAAACATCTGTACTTCTTTAGTGAGTACCAAGGGTACGTGTTTCCCTTTCATCAATGATCAGTGAGCCAGCTTCGCTTAGTCCGCAACGTTAACGTGGCAAGCCACATTTCATGTCATCGGCTCGGTAAGGAGTTGCAACATTACACGAGTAGCTACTACCAATCCGATCAAAATTGCTCATGGGGGGAATGACGGACAGAAGCGATAATCCGCGTCTCTTGCTGCGTTTGCGAATGTTCCTGCCTCAATTGCTGATTTTCGTTAGTAGGGAGTGGTCTTTGTAGAGGGTAACCCTATGGCTCTCCGACGATCCCAACCGGAGAAGATGGGACTACGGTTTGGCAGCGGCCTCTCATTTAAGCAGTTTGATGACAACCTGCTTCAACATTTGCTGCATCTGTTCATGCTCCTGGTCAGAGAGATTGTCGACTTTCAAGAGGACTTCGCTGAGGCGGATAAATTCCAGGACACTGTGCCGGTACTCCAGCTTACTCCGCTGTCGCGGATTTAGCTTTGCGAGTTCAACCGCATAGTATTCAACTATACCCTCTTCGTCTTCAGATAACCCTGGATTTGTTGGCATGAGAGCGGTCGACAACAGCCCTTCGCAGCATTGGAGATAATCTTGAACTTCTCTGCGGATGGACGAAGTTCGAGGATCTGCCATGGGACACCGCGCCCTTTCGCGTGTCAGTGGAGGTCGACCGACTCGATGGCCGCTTGGATCTCGTCGAGGACGGTCAATTTTTGTGTCATGTCCAGACCCTCCGATAGCGCGAGATCCTTGGCGCAGAATCGCAGGAGCGGGATCAGCACGCGGCACTCATCTCGCAAATGCTTATCGAAGGTGAAGCAGCGCAAGGTGGGGCCGACCATTTGCCGAACCTCCCCGTCATACCGTGGATCTGAATGATCGAGTCGCCGCAATGCCTTCACTTCCTTCTCTAACAAGTCCGCCAGTGATTTGATCAGAGTTAAAATAGAATCCAACCTCAGACGGCCTTCAGTCCATTCGGTGGCAATGTGTGCGTTCAGAGATGTTTCCGGCATGTTCTTCTTGCGGAAGATGGCTTTGCCGGAAGAAGGCCATTGTCTAAACCATTCACGAGCGAGCACGAAGGCATAATAGACAACCGCGATGCCGCCAGCAGTGGCCGACAACAAGAAGAGAACGGCGGTCAAGTCCAGATTCAGCATAATCTTTGTCCGTGACCCCTGCAGTTCGCTGATGAGCGCATCCGATCAGATTCCGCTATACAGAACAATCTCAATACGTCGATTCATCCGCCGCCCTTCCTCAGTCTCATTACTTGCGATCGGTCGGATGTCCCCATACCATTCAATGATAAAGCTTTGCGAAGCCGCTCCATTCTCCTGCAGAGCGTGGACTGCTTGAATCGCCCGTCCTTTCGATAAGGCCAACTTCTCGAAATACTCGTCAGAATGGTCATTGACCGAGACCTTGTCGGCGTGCCCGGCAACTCGGATTTCCTTGAGAGAAGCCGCTTTGAAAAGAGCGCCCATCTGCTTCAGCAAGTCGATACCATCAGGTTTGACCTCATGACTCCCGGCATCGAACAGCAGCCGTTCGGTCATCACGACGGTGAGATGATCGCGGGCTCGTTGCATCCTGATATCACCATTGAGCAATGCGGTCCCAAACAGCTGTTCCAAGTCTTTCTGGACCTGGTGGAGCGGCTGCTCCGTCGTGTCGACGCATCCGATCAGTAGCGTCATGGTCATCAGCGCACTTCCCAGTAATGTGACGGTCCTCACGGTCATGCTCTCCCGCCTTGCTCGGTTCTCCCTTGTTCGCACGTTTGACCCGTTGCCCATAATCTGTGACGAGGCACTTCACTGTCACGCCTTCTTCTCTGCAGACAGCGGCTCACGCTCTCGCTGTATGGCAGCACGCCCGGCCTCAGCTGCCTCGCTCAGGACCGCCTGCTTGTCTTTGACAAACTCGCGTCCCTTGTCCACCGTCTCATCAAAGACCTCGGCGACCTTGCCGGTCAGTCCATGGATACTCTCTTCCACTCTCCGGGCATACCCTCTCAACTGCTCCCGTGACGCACTACCCGACTGCGGCGCGAGCAACAGCGCTATCCCGCCCCCCACCAATCCTCCGATCACAAACGCCCATCCCATAACTCCCAGTAAACTCCCTTTGTCATCTCTCATTGAGCGTCCCTCCTTCTTCATCGACCATACCTACTTCTCGGCGGATACGTGCCTTGACGACAACCGTGATGGCCATGCCCCCTACACCGTGCTTGGCCAGAGCGACCAGCAGACCGGCTCATACCCCGCTAGACCACCATGCCGTCATCCAGGAGACCGGCCAGATCCTTTGCATGCTCTTCTTCTTGCGCAAGAATCCGCTCTAAAAGCTGACGGGTTGTCGAATCATTCGTGCCGACATAAGCGACCATTTCGCGATAGCTGTCGATCGCGATCCGTTCGGCAATCAGGTCTTCCGTGATCATCTCCACCAAGGATTCCGCTTCGACATATTCCGAGTGGCTCCGGTCCAGCATCCCTTCAGGAGACAGATTCGGCTCTCCTCCGAGTTGGACAATGCGTTCGGCCAATTCATCGGCATGGGCTTGTTCCTCATTGGCATGCTGGAGAAACTCGCCCTTCACGCTGAGGGAACTGATCCCGGAGGCCATGAAGTAATGGCGCTTATAGCGAAGCACACAGACGAGTTCCGTCGCGAGGGCATCATTCAGGATCTTGATCACCGTCTCTGCTTTGGCCTTGTAACCCGATGTCATGGCGCCGTCCTCAATCCCTTCACGAGCCCGATCCCGGAGCGTCTTCACGTCCGTCAGACCGAGTGCTTCCTTCGCGATTCCTTCCTTTCGGGACGTTTCTTCACGAGCCCGATCCCGGAGCGTCTTCACGTCCGTCAGACCGAGTGCTTCCTTCACGATTCCTTCCTTTCGGGACATTTGAGGCGCTGCGGTTTCAGGCTGCACCGATTTCGATGTGGCTTCTTTCACGATACCCTCCTTGCGGGGAAAACCCCCTGTTCTATTTTGCCGATCATGAGTCAATGCTCTAATGCATGGCCGTCTCGCCAGTCTTCGTGCCTAGGACATCCTCTTCACGAACCAGCACTAATGTTTCATCGTCTCCCTCTACTTCTGTGGCGGCGTATTTTTTGTACAGGACTTGCTCACCGGGCTGAAGAGTTGTATTAACAATTGTTTTCTTCTTGATTTTCTCCTTCGAGTCCTTATCCTCAATCAAGCGACCGGTCCCCACAGCGAGGACTTCTCCTTCCTCCGGTCTCTCTTGCGCGCGGTCTGGAATGATAATGCCGCC
>JAICVE010000264.1 GCA_025935475.1 Nitrospira sp.
CCGGATGGCAGGCGGGTTCTGTTCAGCAGTTATCACGGTCGCCAGTGGCAACAGCTCTGGCTGACGACCATGCAGGGTGCCGCACCGTTCCCATTGACCTTCGGTGACTTCGATAGGACCCAAGCGCGCTTTTCGCCAGACGGCACTCGGATTGGTTATATCAGTAACGAGGACGGCAATACCTCGCTCTGGATCCAGGAAGTCCTCGGCGGCGCGCGGACTCGCATCACTGCAGCGCAACGGCATTACCTAAAAGAGGTCGGTCGCCTCCAGTTGAGTGTGCGTGACGAGCATGGCCAAAAAGTGCCGGCCCGAGTGAGTGTGATTGCTGCCGATGGTCGCGCTTACGCGCCCGACAACGCCTGGATGCATGCCGACGACGGTTTTGATCGCAGCCTGCAACCGTTCGAAAACCATTACTTCCACTGCCCGGGTGAATGCACCGTGATCCTACCGACTGGCGATGCGCAGTTGCAGGTCTCTCATGGCCTCGACTACGCCATCGCGGAACGGCGAGTCGGCATCACGAAAGACGGCAATACGATGACAATCGCGCTCAAGCCGCTGCGGTTACCGGCGCAATATGGCCACTTCGCTAGCGCGGACCTGCATGTGCACATGAATTATGGCGGGCACTATCACAACACTCCGTTAAATCTGATCGAACAGGCGCGTGCCGAACATCTAGACGCCGTCTACAACCTGATCGTCAATAAGGAAGAACGCATTCCCGATATCGCGCAGTTCACTACCCGGCCGCTGCGTAAAGACGACGTGCTACTGATGCAAGCACAGGAATTTCATAGCAGCTACTGGGGACATCTAGGTCTGCTCGATCTGGATGATCATTTCCTGACCCCGGATTTTGCCGCTTATCGGGAATCGGCTTTGGCCAGTCCCTATCCGCACAATGGTGTGATCGCCGGCCTGGCCCACGCGCAGCATGGTTTGGTCGGTTATGCGCATCCCTTTGATGCCCCAGTCAACCCCGACAAGGATCGTGAACTTAGTAATGGCTTGCCGGCCGATGTTGCGCTCGGCAACGCAGATTATTATGAGCTCGTCGGTTTCTCCGATCACCGTTCCACCGCCGACATATGGTATCGCCTGCTCAATCTTGGTTTTCGTATCCCAGCCGGCGCAGGCACCGACGCGATGGCGAACTACGCTTCGTTACGCGGTCCGGTGGGCATGAATCGGGTATTCATCGCCATTGTCGGCGAGACCACCCCAGAAAAGTTGCATTCGGGTCTGAAACAGGGTCGGACCTTCGTCACTAACGGCCCCTTACTGGGTTTGGAGATCGATGGCAAACATCCGGGGGATGACATTACACTGATCAAGCCGACGACACTGCCGTACCACGTATCTCTGCGGTCCATCGTGCCGATCGATCACTTCGAGTTGATCTTCAACGGTCGCGTTATCGCCAGTCATCATCTTAATGGGGCGCGCACACAAGCCGATGTCAGTGGAAGGGTTGAGATTCCGGCCAGCGGTTGGTTGGTCCTGCGCGCCTGGAACGATCACTCAAACCCGAAGATCCAGGACATCTATCCTTATGCCAGCACGAGCCCAATCTACGTAACAGTTGATCAAAAGCTGCCCCGCTCGCCAGCGGACGCCGCCTATTTTGTCAGCTGGCTCGATCGCGTGATCGCTGGGGCAACGGCGCGGAGCGACTACAACAGACCGCAAGAGAAGCAGAACACATTGCAATACTTGAACGCAGCGCGCACGGTCTTTCAAACGAGCACACGGTAAGAGCCAGAGCCAGCCTTTGGTGTGATTTGAAGCAAGAGGAGTAGAATAAAGAGGCAGTCCCGAAAACATCAGGGCTGCCTCTTCGTTAACCTAACTAACGGAGAGAACTAGAATCGCTTCTTTAGCCCGACGTACCAGAACCGGCCTTTGATGGTTGCTATCGCCTCGTCGTAGCCGTTCTCGAAGTTGCCAGCCACAAACGGTGGGTCTTCATCCGTCACGTTCTGCATACCAAGCGTGAGCGTGGTGTTGTTAAGCCACCATTTCCAGTTGCTGCAGCCGTACTCGGCCGTAGATACTGGGACAACATTCTTCTCTTTGCCGTCGTGCGTCTTCACGTTTTTGCCCCCGTCCTTGGCAAAGCCAGGCACTTCAGCCGCAGCGGGCGGTGGAAGGTTAAACGTGTAGTTCAAGATCAAGTCCAGCGTGGTCCATGCGGCCACCTTGCGCGCGCGGTTAGGAAGGTCACCGCTTCTGGGCTCTTGAGGCTTACTTGCTAAAGTAAGGTCGAAATTGTCGTCTTCATATTGGCCGGTCCAGTGGACTACGGCACCAACGTCCAAACCACCAGCCCAAGTGTCAGCCGGGCCGTCGTAGAAGATACTGAAATTGGCCCGGTGCCATGGCAATGAACTGGTCAGAGTAAACGACGTGGACTGGAATTGGCCGTTTATGCCAAATCGTTTATTCTGCGGGGTAGGTTGAAGCTCAGCCCGGGACAGCCAGGTGCCATTGACCGTCGTCGTTAACCTTCCAAAGTCTCCGTGCCCAAAGATCGAAGAGTCGAGAATATAGATCGCTTCGTAGTCGAGCCCTTCGAAGATTGCCCCGGCAATATTTGCGCTAGGATCCTGCACCAGAATCACTGGACCGAATTCGCCACCAGGCGGCGGCGCAGCACGAGTGACGAGAGCGTCAAAAGGTGGGCGATTGCTGTTCTGGATAATGAATTGCGCGCCGAGGGTCGCCACAATGTCGCGCATGTCAATATGCCACCAGTCGGCACTCAAGGTCAGACCTTTGATCCATTTCGGGCTGTACACGGCACCGTAGGTCCATTCATACGCCACTTCCGGATGCAGGAACGGGTTTCCAGCAATGCGTTCCTCCACCTGGTCTTGAGTCCTGAATGCGGGGGGATTTTGAACAGTAAACGGATCCACGACGGACGGGAAGTCCTGCGTGCCTGCAGGTGTCAGCTCTCCCAGTGTCGGCGCGTGAAACGCCTCGGTATAACTCCCACGTAGGGTCAGCGCACCGATATACTTCGGATCAAGCGGCTGCCAGCGCACCGAAACCTTCGGTTTCTGGGCGTTATATGTGGAGTGTGCCGCCGGTTGAAACGGAACTAAGACTGTCGAAGTGTTGCTGCTGCCCCACTCCTCGCGCTCGGCGAAGTCCACTTCCAAGCTGTAGAAGCCGGGAAAGTTCCACGTAGGGCTGGTGAACGGTACCCTTACTTCCTCGTAGACTCCCCACACATCGCGATTGACCCGGAAGCTTTGCCCATCCACCGAGCCAATCGTTGAAAACGTGATATTGAGCGAATCGCGATCGCGGGTGAACCTCGGCGCGTCGTATTCGCCACCAATCGCAAACGAGACCGGGCCGGCCGGGAGATTGAACAGGTCACCGTTAAAGGTGCCATAATATATAGGCAATTCATACTCACCGGAGTTATGCAGCGTCACATAAACGGCACCTCTGGCCTCGCCTGTGTTCATGCCATTGATACCCAGGAAGGGATTAAACGCCGTGGCAGGATCTGAAGACAAGAGTGCGTCCCGCAAGGCGGGCTGGCTGACCTCGCCAACGGAAAGGTCCTGTCCCTCGTTTCGCGAATACCGGAAACCCAGTTCCCAGTTCCACGTCTTGAAGTAATCGCCAGCATACCCCAGTTCACCGCGCGTTCCGACATCGAAGAGTTGATCCCAGTAAGTGAATTTTTCGTGTCTCGGACCGGTGTCTTCGATACCTCGGAAGCGAACACCGGTCGTGACTGGGAGACCATCTCCATTAGGAAAGAAGTTTGGAATCGTCGCGTCTGCAACAGTGAACGGATTGAACGCATTGCTAATTGGTACACTTATGCCGGTGGGACTAAAGAATGCATTGCTGCCTGGATCCTTAAATGGGTCAGGCGTAAACGGCACCGCTGCGAGGGACGCATCGAAGTATGAACGCGCATATTTAAAATCGCCAAATACCGTCAGGTATTTCTCGCACAGGTCGCGGGTAAAGGAGCCGTAGTACACCTGCCGGTCTCCCGGAGGCAGCGCCGGCGTGAAAGCGGCAAAGTTAAAGAAGAAGTAATCGCCGCCGCCCTTATAGTCCGTGCCGGACTGGGGCAGGCCGGGCGCATTAAAGCCATTTGGATTCAAAATACCAGGCGCACCGGGATAGGCGTTGGGGTTGACCGCAAACGGGTTCTTATAGAATGGTGATGTGGCTGCGTTCGGGGCCGAATGCGGCGGCGGAGAGTTACCGTTACGCCCAAATTGTGTTGGCCCAGTAGGAGCGTAGAACATCCTGGGAAGCAGCCGAGTGTCTTGCACGCGCCCAGGGAAGTTGCCGCTGCGCGCGTCGAGGCCATTGAAGGGCACAAAGAATCCGTTGGAAGAGATGTCGCGGTCACGACTGAACACGCCACCAAGGCGCTGCCAGAAATCGGCGATGACCACGATATCCGTCTTGTCGTCTCCGGTGCCGGCTTTGATCCATGCCTCCCACTCGCCCATCTCGTTGGACGCTCCCGCGTTTGTGTTCCCATAAGTAGCGCCGATTTCCAGACCGCGGAATTTGTGGACCAGGAAGAAGTTGACCACGCCGGCGATCGCGTCGGAACCGTACACGGCCGAGGCGCCATCCTTCAGGATGTCCACGTGATCAACCATCGAGAATGGTA
>JAICVE010000207.1 GCA_025935475.1 Nitrospira sp.
CCACCTTGTCGGCCGGCACGAATTCCTGAATCATGCCCCAAGCAATCGGCGTCCACGTCCCAAATCCCATCCCGACGACCGTGACAAGCACCGTCGCGACCACCAGGCTCTGTGTCCAGGCAAGTCCACAAAGCGCGACGCCTCCGATCACGCAGGAGATCGCGATGACTTGGACTCGCCTGCGTGTCTCCCATTGTGACAAGGGCACGAGCGCCAGCGAGACCAGAAACAAGCCGATGCCGAGCCACGACCAGAGATAGCCCACTTCGACCGGGCCCAGGGCCAGCATCTTTTTGCCGAAGACCGGAAACAACGTCGTGTAGGCCCCTGCCGCGAAGGTGTACAGAGATGCCAAGAGAATTAGCACCAGAATGGTCTGTTGGGAGAAGAGCGAGTATCGAATGCCTTCCATCAGATCCTGGAGCGTCGCCGAAACCGCACCGACCTGCGGATGCGAGGGTTTGCTCCACGGCAGCTTAATCGGCAGCAGACAAAGCGCCGACGCAAAATAGATCAAGGCATTCGCGCAAAGCACCTCCTGTGAGCCGGCAAAGGCGATCCCGAGACCACTGAGCGCGGGACCGATGATGATGCCAATGCTCGTCGTACTCTGGAGCATCGCATTGGCGGCGACGTACCGGGGACGGTCGACCAGAAATGGTACGGAGGATGACAGGGTCGGCACAAACATCGCTGTGGCGATACCATAGAGGAACACCAGAACGTATAGCATGTCGACCGTAAAGACTTCGATCGTGAGCACACAGGGAATCAACCCAATGAGGATCCCGCGGGTGACATCAGTGATGATCAAAATGGCTTTCTTGGGCAACCTGTCTACAGTGACGCCGATGAGCGGGCCGAGGAGTATTGGCGAGATCGTCTGGAGGAGGCCGATGACGCTGGTTTTGATCGCCGATCCGGTCACGGAGTACACGAACCACAGAAGCGCCAGCCGGCTGACGCCGTCAGCCACCTGTGACAATACCTGACTCCACCAAATCAAGGCGAAATCGCGGCTCAGTAGGAGGCGCTTCTCTGTGGGCATGTTTCGACCTTGGTCTGTGAAAGACGATAGCGTGTTTGTGTGCTGAAAGACAGAGGCGTCGAGCAGGAAGGGATGGACGGGAGGCCGCAGAGGCCGACTCGAAACCGAAGGCACCGTCCAAAAGAACAGGCGGAATGTCCTAAAGAACGGGCGGAATGTGATGGAGCCGTGCTAGGCGGCGGCGCATGCAGGCGCCATATTCGCGGCTTGGGCCCGGCGGGAGAACTGTAGGGCCACAAGGGCCGTCAGCAGGAGCACGAGCCCGAGCCCGACCAGACTCTGCTCCGGTCCGATCCTATCCGCGATCCAGCCGAATCCCGACATGCCCACCATCGCGGCCGCCATCGACCCGGTGCTGAACGTCGTCAGCACACGGCCCATCAGGTGCGACGGCGTGACCTCCTGTAGCAGTGCCCACACTACCGGATTGAGCACGGCGGCGCCCGCACCCACCAACAGCACAAATGCCGCCGCAATCATCGGAGACTCCAGCACGCTCAGGGTGCATACCGCCAACCCTCCCACGGTCGTCCCCCTCACGAGAACTTGCATGCGGCTCTGAACATCGGTCTTCCGTTTCACGGCCAGCCATGAGGACGCCGCGAGCATCCCCGCCCCGAGGGCAGACCAGAGCCAGCCGAGTTCAGCCGGTCCCACCTGCAGCGATTCCTTGGCATACACGGGCAGGACGAAGACAAAGGCACTCGCTCCCAAATTGTAAAGGGCCGAGATGGTCACCAACACGAAGACTGTCGAGCGGTCGCTGAAGACGAAGCGGAAGCCGACAGACAAATCGCTCCACAATGATTTCGTCGCCGCCGCGGTCTTCGACTCCTGCCGCAGGGTCTCGCTGCTTCGAATCGGGATCAGACACAACGCGCTGATGAAAAACGTGGCTGCATTCACGTAGAGCACGTATTGCGCGCCGATCAATGCAATCAGCACCCCGCTCACGGCCGGCCCCAACAGGAGCCCGATATTGTTCGTCCCCTGGATGAGCGCATTGGCCGAGACAAGCTCGGATCGGCGGACCAGAGACGGCACGGCCGAGACCAACGCCGGCCCAAAGACCGTCGAGACCATTGACGTCAGGAAAATAAGCACAAAGAGCCCTTCGAGTCTCAGGAGTCCCGCTCCGTACAAGGCCGGAATGAGGAAGGTCAGCACCGTGCGAATGAGATCCACCCAGATCATGACCGGCTTCTTGCGAAGGCGATCAAGATACACTCCGATAAGAGGACCGAAGAACAAGGGAGGCACGGTCTGCAGCAAGCCCACCGTTGCAATCATCATCGCCGAGCCCGTCAATTCATACACGAACCACAGCAATGCGACCTTGTTGAGACCTTCGCCGATTTGAGAAGTGACTTGCCCCCACCAGAGCAATCCGAAATCCCTGGTCTGAATGAGCCGCCAGCCTCTGCTCTCGCAAGCCGCGCTGTCGCATGGCCCGGCCGCTTGGTCGGATGCTTGTCTAATCTGTTCACCGGTCATCGTCATACCCATCTTCCAGTGGAGTGCGTGATGCACTTGAGTAAGTGCAAACGACAGACCAGGGACGAGTCGATCGTAGAACACACGAAGGCACTGAAAAACCTCAGTGAAGAACACGCACTTACGGAAGCCCAACTCGGAGGTGGGGAACAATTGCGCCACATCCTCAGACAAACTCTCCCAACTCGGGTGGTGACCTCGCACGACCTAGAAGATTCCTAGGCCACCATCGCTTACATTTCCTTAGCTTGTGCGAGATTATTGTCACACGGAGTGTATGTCACGGCCTCTAGTAGTGTCTCTCGGCTAGAAGATTACCAAGGAGGAAACTCCACCCCGTAAGCTTCTTCTAAGACTGGCCTAATCCCCGCTTAACTTCCGCATGATTGGATCACAATCAAAATTGATCGGGCTGTCAGCAGGAAGGAACGAGATGCCGAAAATGCGGACCAATTACCATTACCGAGGACGCATCATCACGTTGCTTCCGCGGATGGAAGGCTACATGTGGACGTGCCAGTATGTGATCCTGAAATCAGGGAAGACTGAGATAGACGGTTCTCCGGCGAAGACGTACTTTTCACGTGAAGAAGCGGAATCTGCCGCATTCACCATGGCCAAAACGTTCATCGACCAATGTCAGCTCGACAAGGACCCGTTACGAAGTTGAGCAGTGGTGATGAGCATTGATAACGATTGCGAGAGCGTGGCAGGACCGGGTAGCATGTGCCACCAAACCCATTAGGTAAGAGGTGTTCAGTGACGCAACAACGGACACGATGGATCGCGGCGCTAGGTCTCATGCTGTTGTGCGCCTGCGCTTCGAACATTGTCGTCGACTATGACAAGAACACGGACTTCTCCCGCTACCGCACCTATGGATGGGGACAGGGCATGCCGGCCAAGAACCCCAACCTGGATCGCCAGATTATGGGAGCCATTGACGAACAGATGGCCCGCAAAGGATTCACGAAGACGGAGGGAGATCCTGATCTAGTGGTCACCTATCATGCAGCGACCCACGAGGAGATTGACTATAATGAGGCTTCATACGGTTCCGGCTATGGGTCGTCCATAAGTCCGTCGGCTGCCGAGGTTCCGATGAAGGTGAACGTGGGCACGGTGGTGGTGGACATGTACGATCCGAAAGCGAAACGCAAGGTCTGGCATGGCGTTGGAAGCGATCTCGTCATGGACGACCCGACGAAGACGTCCGCTGAGATCCGGAACGGCGCAGTCAGGATGTTCGAGAAGTTCCCGCCTCGGCAATAAGTCCTGCTCTGGCCGACTTATGGCAAGCCAGGCAATGCCTGCAGCCGCTTGGTCAGCCGCAGATTTTCGCCGTCATCGACAGGACAATCGATCACAACCGGCACGTCCCGCTGCAAGGCCTGCTCGAGGATTGGACGGAGTTCGGTGGGCTCTGTCACGCGATAGCCGGCTGCGCCAAAACTCTCCGCATAGCGCACGAAATCCGGATTGCCGAAATCCACCGACGAGGTTCGGGCGAAACGGAGTTGCTGCTTCCAGCGAATGACGCCGTAGCCATTGTCCCGCCAGATCAAAATCACCAGTGGGGCCTTCAGCCGGATTGCCGTCTCCAGCTCCTGGGAGTTCATCATGAATCCTCCGTCGCCAGTGACGGCGACCACCCGGCGCTGCGGATACAAGAGCTTCGCCGCTATCGCGCCCGGAACGGCAATCCCCATGGCGGCGAATCCGTTGGAAATGATGCAGGAGTTCGGCATCTCGCAGGGAAACATTCGCGCCATCCAGAGTTTATGGGCACCCACGTCGCACACCACCACATCGTCGTGTCTGAGCACCGCGCGAAGCTCGTGCATGATGTGCTGGGGGCGCAGCGGCCACGAAGGAGGACCAGCGAGCTCGGCATCAAAGCCGTCGGTGACCGTCTTCCTCGCCTGCCGGGCCCATGACGGCTCGAAGGAAGCGGAAGAGGAAGACAGCTGCTTCTGAATCAGCGGCAGCGACAGGCGCAGATCGCCCAGCTCTCCCACCTCGACGATGTAATGCTCGTCCACCTCCGCCGGCAAGCCATCCACGTGCACGATGTGTTTGTTCTTTCGGGGATTCCAGAAGCAGGGCGCGTATTCGACAAAGTCATAGCCGATGGCCAGAACCACATCGGCCTGTTCCATGACCACCGCGGCATAATCCCGCGCGAGCAGCCCAAGCGTATGGAGCGACAGCGGATCGCTGTCAGGCATCACGCCCTTGGCCATGAAGGTCTGCAAGACGGGAATCTGGAAGGCGCGGGCAAAGCTTCTCACCACTTCGGAGGCGTTCCTTCGAATCACGCCGTTCCCCACCAGAATGAGCGGACGCTTCGCGCCTGAAATGGCGCGCACGGCGCGCTGCACTTGGGAGGGCGACGGCTCCGGCATGACCGGCGCTTGCACGGCGAGCGGTCGCAGCGCGGCCTCATCGGCGATCGATTGCTCGGCGACATCTTCGGGCAATTCCAGATGCGTCGCCCCCGGCTTTTCCGTTTGGGCGATCTTAAAGGCCTTGCGCACGGCTTCCGGAATGACGTCGGCTCGCGGGATGGAGACATTCCATTTGGTAACTGGCTTGAACATCGCGATCGTATCGATGTACTGGTGGGACTCTTTATGGCGGCGGTTGAGCGAAGCTTGCCCCGTGATCGTGACCAGCGGAGCGTGATCGAGATAGGCGTCGGCAACGCCCGTCAACAAATTGGTCGCCCCCGGCCCCAACGTCGAAAAGCACACGCCCGCCTGCCCGCTAAGCCGGCCATGCACATCCGCCATGAACGCCGCGGCTTGTTCATGCCGGGTCGCGACGACCTGTATTCGCGCATCCAGCAAGGCATCGGTGAATTCAAGCGTTTCCTCGCCGGGCACGCCGAAGATGAAGCGCACGCCCTCATGTTCCAGACATCGCACCAGCAAGGTCGCCGCATTCATCACACTGCTGCTCCTTTATTTGGTCCCTCCAAGCTCGCTCATGTTCACAGAATAACTTCGCAGGGCTGCAGAAAGACTTTGAGCGGCACCTCTTCGCCATGGTTGGCGTCAATCAACTTCACATATAACTGTTTC
>JAICVE010000328.1 GCA_025935475.1 Nitrospira sp.
GAGGAACAGGCCCAGACCCCAAACGATGTAGTTCCACCCAAGTTGGGCGGGTGTGTGTGGCGCTGTTGTTCTCATAAAAAATTTCTCCTTCGGCAGTGGTCATCAGGATTTGGAGCTCGGTAATTTTCATTATGGTTCCTTGCACTTCACGGTTGTCATTTTGTCTTGCGTTACTTCACCACCTCGACGTCCGGCAGCTGCCATGTCCCGTCGAACAAGTGTGCCTTGGGGTAGTAGATCCGGAACATCGGGTAGAAGCCTTTGCCGGCGAACGTCTCAATCCAGTTGGCTTCGAGGCCTTTAGGGGCGCTTCCGGCCGGCCCGAAGTACAGGTCAACCGAGCCATCCGCGTTCGTCGTGAGCTTGTCGAGGCCCGACCGAGCCGAGTCGTTGCCCGTGTTCTTGATCATGGCGCGGGTCGCGGTGTCATAGAGCGTCAGCGACCAGAACTGCTGAGCCGGCACGTTCGCAGGCACGCGCAGACGGTATAACTTCCCCCCAACGAAGCGGTTACCATCTTTGTCCTTGAACGCCTGCATGTAATTTCCACCAGGACCGGCCTTCATCACGCCCAGTGCAGGCGTCGTGTAGATTGCACCGTAGGTGTAGTGCAGCCGTTCATCGATCTGGCCGTACGTATCGGTTTTCTGGACGGGGTTCACCTGGAACACCCAGTGCCACTTCGTTCCGGGGAATGGTTCGGTTCCGAGACCTTCCCCGACCTGGCGGAATCGGTCGGGTCCGTCAAACAGCATCACGCGTCCCATGGCATCGCCAATCCGCGCCGCCTCTTCGAGGATCTTGCGCTGCCGAGCATCGGGCTTGAACGGCTTGCCCTTCTCGATGCCAAGCGGTTTGAGCATGCCCATGAAAAACAGATCGCGCTCGTGAACAGGGTTGTTGTTGATGACCGCAGAAAGACGCTCCCAGTACTCCAATCCCGTGGGGGGAATCGTGTTTGAGTCCTTCCCTGACATGGAGATGAATTTGTTCGGCTTCGGGTTAGCGCTTTCGCTCAATGGATAGGCCTTGACCTTCCTGACATTCGCGACGGCGGCGTCCTTATCGTTGTTCTGAACGATGCCGCGGATCATCACGTTGTAGTTGTTCATCGTCCCCTGGAGGACGTGATAACCGGTCTGCGGAGCGTCGCCGTTGTAGCCAGGTGGGAGCAGAAGAAACTTCCCGCCGTTCGGACCATCGGGACCTGGGAGGCCGAGGTCGGTGAGCGATCTCTGCCAGAAATCGTCGAGTATTCCGACGATCGCTCCCGGTGGAATCTCGATGACGAACGGTCCCGACTTTCCAAGATCAACGTTGGTCAACGAGTAGATGGTGGTGTCGTTCGCGGTGAGCCAGACGACCTTGGGGTCGGCATAGTTGTCGGCGATGAGGAAGTCGTTGAGATCAGCGCCGAGGTCGCGCTTGCTCCCGATACGGATGGACTCGAACGAAACGACCGGGTAGGCCCACAAATAGGCTTGGACGGCACGCTGGTAATCCATTTCGTCGAAAGCTTTTCGCGTGGTCTCTTCGGTCGGGTACCCCCGCTCGAAGGTCAGCTTGCCGATGCGGGTTTCGACCGTCTCGGGCGTCTGCGCCAGCGCGTTGTTGGCTACGAGCGTGACGACGAGCCCTAGCCCTGTAGCTCCGGTGATAAAGTGTTTTAGGTGTTTAATGTTCACGATCGGTCTCCTATGGATTGTCGATGGGTCCCGGTATTTCGCTCGGCTTCTTTTATCTTCGGCGCGGCCCATTTGCCGCTTTGTGCCTCTTCTTGCGGCATCGCATCGCGCGATTCATATCTATTTGCCTCCCGAGACCGCTGCCGGGGTGTTGCCAGCGGACTCCTCCTCGACATTGCCAGGTCCAATCAGTGAATCAAGAAGGTTGTTCGCAGGAGAGTACTCGGAGGCCGTTTTCCCCTGTGCGAAGTCAGAGATGATGCTGCCCCAGGTAATTCGTCCCGCCTCCCTCAGAAATACCGGTTCCTCTGTGACCGCTTCTTGTTGAAACGCTCCTTCCGCCGTGGATGCCCAAACCAAATCGCCGGTTTCCGTATCCCACAACTGCAGGGCCAATCGAAGAATGCCGACCCGAATCCGCAGGACGTTGATTTCCAACGCTGGAAACTTCCAACGGTCGTACAGAGTTTGTGTGAATGACGCCAGACGGGGTTGGAAGACGTATCGCACGCCGAGCGCAGCCCCGATTTTCTTGAGCGAATCACGATCCAGGATGTTGCTTTGCGCGTACTCCGTTCTCATACGGGCATACTCGGAGGCCAGTCCCTGCCGATTCATTCGCGACGCAGCTTCCTGAGGTGACACCAGCTTCATGGTGGGAGCCATCCGCTGCACAACGCGCTTGAGGGAGAGCGCAAGACCGACCTCATTGCCAGAGAGATTCGGTGATGTGTGCGCTTCCAGAATGGCCAGAGGTTCCCGCTCCATGGCAGTCAGATTGAAAGCAGGCGGTTTGTGGGTAGACTCCGTAACCACTTCCCACATATAAACTGATCCTGCACAACCGGCCAGACAGATGAGACTCAGTACGAGGCTTGAGCCCAAGGCGCCACGCCTGGGCAATATCGATATCCTCCACTGCAATGTCATGAATCCAACTCTCCCTACTATCAAAACGTGACGTACGTATTGAGATAGAAGTAGTCCGACGGCATACGGTAGTGAGTGTAGAGGTCATGGATCCATGAGAAGGACAAGATGATCTTGTCATTGACGAGCCAGTTGACTTGGGGACCGAGCCCATGAGACGTGCTCCTCAGGTCGCTTGCGCTCAAATTCAGCAGGTTGAGGGCGGCGGTTGCCGAAGGACCCGGGCTGTCATCAGCAATCTGGTCATAGTAGTAGCCATGCAAACCGACAGACAGGAAATCGGTCACGAACTGATTGAGGACGTATTCGAGGTGAAATTCGGTGCCGGTGTGATAGTCGGTGTGCGTATTCTCGGTATTGGCCATCAGGCCAGCTGTCGCAGAAAGTTCCGTTCCTGACTTTTCATTGAACCAGGTCAATGCGACATTCGTGTCAAAGCTCCAGTATCCTCGGTTGAGATTGAGCGGGTTGGTGGTGCTGTAAGGACCAGTCGGAATATAGATCGCTTCGTATGCCGCGAACGAGAAGTTCCCACCCAATTTCCAAGACAGGTAGGCCGGGATCAGGCCTGATTGTCCGATCCCAAAATTGCTCTTGCTCGACTGCGCCGATCCCCCGGCAGTCGTGAGCGTCGTATCCAATGACGCCCAGGGAAAGGCGAGCCAGCCACCCACAGAGAACAGCGCACCGCCCAGGATCGGAGTCTTAAACGTGTACAGGCCCAGCGGCGCGTCAAACACTTGTTTGCTGTCGATATTGGTCGCCGCCTTGTTGTTCAACACGGCTCTATCAACACTGCTCGACACATAGCCCAAATAGTTGATCACCCCAAAAGAGCCCGGCGCAGGCTGCATGGCCACAGCCAGATTACCGTAGGTTCCTGGCGTGTAGTTGCTGCTCGCGCCTTCGGCGGCTTGCGCGGCCGGGCACGCCCACGACTCGACGATCGCCAGGACGATCAGCAATGCGCAGACTTTTACACTGAGACGCAC
>JAICVE010000538.1 GCA_025935475.1 Nitrospira sp.
GCCTGTGTCTGCCGTCATAGTAAGCCGTCGATGTCGGGAACGATTTTCCCGCTTATACGGTGCGCCGGCGGGCATCGCTTTTGCCGTCTTGAGATGGCACAGCGGCAAGATCGAAAGGATAGCTGATGGCGACTGACACCCAGGTATTGGTAGTGGGCGCAGGTCCAGTGGGCCTGTTCATGGCGGCCGAGCTCAATCGGCTTGGCGTTTCCTGTCGGATCGTCGACAAGAATGACGGGCCTACCCACGATAGCCGTGCTGTCGCCGTTCAGGCGCGCACGTTGGAAATCCTGGAGTCTGTCGGCCTTGCGGACGAGTTCGTTCAGGCGGGCAATATCTCCCATGCCAAGGCCGCCTATACGTCCGACCACAAACTCATCAAATACCTGACCTTTGACGAGTTGGACTCGGCCTTTCCCTTCATCCTGCAACTCCCGCAGAGCCAGACGGAGCGCTTGTTGGCGCGCTATCTGGCGCGTCTCGGCACGGAGGTGGAACGACGTGTCGAACTCGTTGCGTTCGAGCAGCGCGAAGACGGCGTGCGCGCGACGCTTCGGCTTCCCGACGGCGGGCAGGAGACAGTCGACGTCTCCTTTCTCGTCGCCTGCGACGGCGCCCACAGCACCGTTCGCCACGCCCTCGGCGTCTCGTTCTCCGGCGACGATTACCCCACCGATCTCATCTCGGCAGATGTCCGGGTCGACTGGAAGCTGCCTCGCGATGAACAGCTATCCTTCTTCGCTGCCGAGGGCATGCTCACCGTTTTCCCACTGCCGGGAGGTCGCGCTGCCATCGTTGCCGATGCCGGCCCAACCCAGGAAGATCATCCGCCGCCGGGAGCGCCGGCCTTGGAGGATCTCCAGGCGATGTTCAATGCTCGGACCCCGGGCGGCGTGCTGAGCGATCCCATCTGGAGCGTTCGATACCGTGTCCACTGCCGTCAAGCGGAGCGATATCAGGCCGGCCGTGTCTTCCTGCTCGGGGACGCCGCTCACATCTGCTCCAATATCGGTGGCCAGGGAATGAACACCGGGATGCAGGATGCATACAATCTCGGCTGGAAACTCGGACTGGTGTTGAACGCCAAATCCCCGGCAAGCCTTCTCGACAGTTACCATCCTGAGCGTCACCAGGCCGGGCAGGAGATGCTCTGTCTGTCAGATCATCTGCACCGGATTGCGCTTCGTGAGGATCTGCATCTTTCGCTCTCGGAGGGCGTCCGGCAGAAACTGGCCAGGGTTCTAGCCAACCAGGAAGTGATGCAGCAACGAATGCGCAGAGCCGTGGCAGAGCTGAACATCGGCTACCGCCATAGCCCCCTCGTCGCGGAGCACCACCACTTCCTGCCAGGACTTCCCGGGGCGCACGCCAGTGTCCATGGGTGGCATGAATTCGGCGCCGGGCCGCGCGCGGGAGACCGCGCCGTCGATGCCCGGCTCATGCTTTATCCTGGACGCGAGCCCGTTCGGTTCTTCCAGAGATTGCGGGGAACCAGGCACCAC
>JAICVE010000369.1 GCA_025935475.1 Nitrospira sp.
GTAGCGCGTGTACCCAATATGGCGGCGCGTACAGGATTTCTACCGCCAAGGCTGAGCCCGCTACAATGAAACCGGAAAAAAACATGACGAAGAATGCCGGTCCGTCGGCCGAATCGACAAAGGAGAAGTCGAGATCACAGGACTCGCAACGTGGACGCAGGGTGAGAAACCCCTCAAACAGCCGCCCCTTGCCGCAGCGCGGACAGCGTCCCAGGAGGCCAGCCACGATGGGTGATGGAGCGGCAGAGGGATCAGTCACCTTTTTCAAACCTGTCTGGGATACGGTCACCCGCGAAATGGCGTGCCCCGGCTCGATTCTCAAGACCAGGCCCCACATATCGACCCGACCCACGTCCGGCAGTCAATGCAAAGGCAAAAGGTCCGCCAGCATGGTCGGAACGAATTCCGAAACCGTAGGGTGGATGTGCATCGCCCGTTGCAGGACCGTGGACGGTGCCTTGGCATACATGGTGTCGAGAATGCAATGAATGACTTCGTCGCCTGAAAGTCCGAGGAGCGCTGCCCCGAGGATTTGTTTGGTCTCCTGATCGACAAGGATCTTCAGGAAACCTTTGGTCTCGCCTTTCTCGTAAGCCCGGCTCACGTCCTCCATGGCCATGGTCGCGATCAGCGCAGGCCGGCCGGACTTCCGAACCTCCGCCTCCGTCATGCCCGCACGTCCGAGCGGCGGATCGATATACAGGGCATAGGCCGTGATGCGGTCGGTCACACGCCGGCGATCGCCATCCAGGAGATTCGCCGCAACGATCTCGAAATCGTTATAGGAGGTATGGGTGAAGGCTCCGCGCCCATTGCAGTCACCCAAGGCCCAAATGTCGGGCGCGCTAGTACGCAACTGATCATCGACCTCGATGTAACCACGCGAATCCGAAACGACGCCGGCCTTCTCGAGGCCAAGATCATCCGTGTTGGGTCTCCGGCCGACCGCCAACAACAAGTGAGAGCCGTCCACCTGAGATCGCGCCCCCGCGGTTTCGATTGTCACGGCAATGCCAGCGCCGCCTTGCTTTCTTACTTCGACAGCCTTGCTATTGACGCGAATATCGATGCTTTCCGCCGTGAGAATATCAGCAATGGCACGCGAGACATCCTCATCCTCTCGCGAGATCAGGCGCGGTGCGGGCTCGATTACGGTCACGTCGCTTCCGAAGCGACGATAGAGCTGCGCGAACTCGAGGCCGATATAGCTTCCTCCGAGCACGATCAGATGCGCCGGCAGAAAATCGACGTTCATCATCGAGCTGTTGGTCAGGTAGGAAACCTCGTCGAGGCCAGGAATCGATGGAATGACGGCCCGTCCGCCGACATTGATGAAGAACTTGTCGGCTCTGAGCACCGCATCGCCAACCTTGATCTCTTTCGGTCCGATGAAGCTGGCGTGACCCTCATGAACCGTACATCCCTTCAACGTCTTTAAGGACCGCTCGACAGCTGCGCGCGATACGCCCGTAACGGCATCCTTGCGCGCCTTCACCGCCTTCATGTCGACACTCACCGTCCCGCTGAGGGCCACGCCATACTCGGCAGCACGGCGCGCCAGATGCGCCGCGTAGCCGCTCGCGATCAGCGTCTTGGTCGGAGTGCAGCCAGTGTTGATGCAGGTGCCGCCGAAAAGTTTGCGCTCGATGATCGCGACTTTCCAGCCTGCAGCCACCAGCCGTCGCGCCAGGGCAGGACCCGCCTGTCCGGTTCCGATGACTATCGCATCGTAATCCGCCATGACGGATCTCCAGTCTCGTCCTTCTCAACAGCAAGTACGACCGGGAGCACAAGCGCCAGAAAACTCGGCTGCATGCAAGAATTCACGGCTCGACGATGAAATCCGGAGTCGTCCGCTCGTGGATCTTACGAGTCGTGCAACCACGGTTGTCGGTCTTCGACGGGTCAGGGCCGAGGTCCGAGAGTGCCGTGACATGTGCCCGCAATTGCCCGTCCGCGGGCGCGGCCGAGCCCGTCGCGATCCGACCACCGCCAAGTTCCGATGGGCGCTAGTGGCCGGCAGCGTGCGCGGCGCCTTCGCCGCCGGAACCCCACACGTAGATACAAGCGAACAGAAATATCCAGACCACGTCCACGAAGTGCCAGTACCAAGCGGCGAATTCGAAGCCGAGATGCTGCGTCGGCGTAAAGTGACCGAGGTAGGCGCGGATCAGGCACACGATCAGAAACGTCGTACCGATGATGACATGGAAGCCGTGAAAGCCGGTCGCCATGAAGAAGGTGGCGCCATAGACGTTGCCGCTGAAAGTGAACGCCGCGTGGCTATATTCGAAGGCCTGCACGCAGGTGAACGTCAAGCCAAGAACGATGGTCAGTATCAGGCCCCACTTGAGCCCCTGACGGTCGTTCTCCAGCAACGCATGATGCGCCCAGGTCACGGTTGTGCCGGAGGTGAGCAGGATAAGCGTGTTCAACAGCGGAAGGTGCCAAGGATCGAAAGTTTCGATGCCCTGCGGCGGCCACACTCCGCCGAACAACTGTTCCCGAGTGACCTGTTGCATGTCGGCCGGGAACAGTGCGCTGTTAAAGTAGGCCCAAAACCACGCCACGAAGAACATGACTTCGGACGCGATGAATAGGATCATTCCATAGCGATGAGAGATCTGGACGACCTGGGTGTGGTAGCCTTCATGGGTCGCCTCACGAGCGACATCGGTCCACCACCCGAGCATCGTGTAGAGAATGCCGATCACGCCGACACCGAAAATGTACGGCGCCGCCGGGAACATGTGGTGCATCCAGGCGATGCCCCCGACTGCCGCCACGAACGCGGAAACCGAACCGAGCGCCGGCCACGGGCTGGGCTCGACCAGATGATAATCGTGTTGCGGCTTGGCGTGAGCGTCGGCCATCTTCGATCTCTCCGTCTCTCCGTGGGCCACGAGGGTCCCTGGCGGTCATTCCCTTATTACGTCAGCTTCGTCCGGGCGCAAGCGCCGCCCCGCTACCGACCCGCGGCGCGTCGGGCTGCCGCGCTGGATACATGGTGTAGGACAGCGTGATGGTGTCGAGACCGTCCTGCTCCCAATCCTTCACCAGCTCGGGATCCACGAAGAACACGACCGTCATGTCACGCTTCTCGCCACCCTTGAGCCGCTGATCGGTGAAGCAAAAGCAGTTGATCTTCGAAAAATAGATGCCCGCCGTCGGTGGCGAGACGTTGTAGGA
>JAICVE010000298.1 GCA_025935475.1 Nitrospira sp.
CCTCTCGCGAGACTGATGTTCGGTATCGGGAAGCCGTGGAGACCACGCGTTCTCGGCACCGAGTTGGCCGGAGAGGTGGAGAGCGTGGGCAGACACGTGACACGGTTCAAGAAGGGGGACCGAATCGTGGCGTCGACCGGCATGGCAGGTGGCGGCCATGCCGAGTACGCGTGCCTTCCGGAAGATGGGGCGCTGGCGATTAAGCCTGCTTCTCTGAGTTGGGAGGAGGCCGTCGCGATTCCGTTCGGGGCCAACACTGCCTTGTACTTCCTCGTGAATCTCGGACGAATCCATTCTGGCCAGAAGCTGCTGATCATCGGCGCTTCGGGGAGCATCGGCTCGGCTGCGGTGCAGCTGGCCAAGCACTTTGGAGCGAACGTCACGGCCGTGTGCAGCGGTGCAAACACTCAGATGGTCAGGTCACTGGGTGCGGACACGGTAATCGACTACACACAGGACGATTTCACGACGCGCCAAGAAACCTACGACCTCATTTTCGACGTCGTCGGCGCCACCACGTTTCGGCGCTGCCAGCCTCTGCTCGAACCGCACGGCATCTTTCTTCAAAACATCATGGGTCTGGCTGACATCATTGCGAGTTTGTGGACGTCCATTGCCGGCGGGAAGAAGATCAGGGGCGGCGTCGCGCTGGAGAATCGCGACCGAATGAAGTTCATCACCGACCTTGCCGCGACGGGCAAGCTGAAGCCGGTGATCGACAGACGGTACGCGCTCGATCAAATCGCGGAAGCATTCAAATACGTGGAACGGGGACACAAGAAGGGGAATGTCGTGATTGTCGTAGGACCGCACGGCAGCGTGTAGGGATGCCGGAAACGGCCACGAACAACGCTGCAGTCGCAACCTCTTTGCCGAGAGCGTCGAGAGCATCGATCGATGCTCCCCGACGCGCTGAGCGGCTGCTGAAAATTGCTGGAGCCGTGAGACAGGCCCGACTGCCTCGTGAAGTTAGTGTTTCGTCTTGGCGTCGAGACTCGTCAGGCTGTCGAAGTCCGTCTCGACGCACGGTGGGTTCTCGACGATTCGCTCGCTGGTCTTCACCGACACCCAGGGATTCATCGTCCAGGGACGGGTGAAGACCTCGGGATCCTCGATGGTCGCTTGATAGTGCAAGGTGTCGCCGACGCGCGAGATGCGTTCGACGACCTTCATCTTGTCGCTGTGGAACCACCCGTAGATGCCGATCCACGTCTCAGTGTTGAAACCGATGGTCTCGACGACAAGCGTCTCGCCGTCCCAGCGCGCAATTGAGTCGCCGTTGTAAAGTTCGCCCAGGCCAAGCGCGATCTTGTCGTGTGCGGTGCCCACAGGAACCTGGCGGTAGGTATTTCCCGCGCCGAGCTGATACAGGAAGACGATCGGCATCCCGGGTGCCTGCACGATCGCGTGCGGCGGCCCGATGCGCGGCACGCCGCCCGGCTTGCAGAAGAATGCCATGTCTGTTTTGCTTTCCGTCTTCGCGAGCTCTTCGACCTTCGCGTTGAGCTCTGGCTTGTACGGGGGCTGATTCGGATCCGCGTACGCCTCTTTGGCGTTGCGCCAGTCTCCGCGCTTGATGAACGGATTACGCTGGCCGAACTCGCTGTTGACCGGCGTATCCGGCCCGCGGCCGATCGCCCAATAGCCGTTCAGATCGGGATGGCCGTCGGGCAGCTTCGGCGTCGGCTTCTTCGCCGGATCGGCGGCGGGCGCCACAGGGGCAGCAGGCCGCTGCTGGGCGGTTGCGTCAGGTGCGATGACGATGAGCAGGGCGAGGGCAGTCAGCAGTTTCATGAGCAAATCCTAGATCAAGACTCGACCGCCACGCTTTCACGATCTGCTGGCAGTAGAAGGAGAACCGACGCGCGTCGCTTCGCCTGGAAATCTCACCGTCGCAGAAGCACCGCCGAGATGAGGCATACAATCTGACCCGCAGATTGAGCTCGCGCGTAAATGGTTTTCTACTCCCAATGAAGAGGGGCAAATGAGGCGAAAACTTGGCTGGCTTGCAGTTCTTTTCGTTGTCCTCGTCACGCTGGGAGCCAGAACGGCATCGGCTCAGGCAGTGGACGCCCGCAAAGCGATTGAAGCGGCCGCCAAGGCCATGGGCACCATGAACGTGAAATCCATTCAATTTGTTGGCGACGGATATGTCGCCAAGGTGGGTGAGCAGTACAACCTCACCGATGGATGGCCGCAAGTGCAGGTGACGGACTACACGCGAACGATTGATTACGACGCCAAGTACATGCGCGTGGACTACGACGAAAAGCAGGGCGGCAACCACGTCATCAATGTGGTGAACGGAAATTTCGCATGGGACATCAAGGGCGATACGCCGGTGCCTCTCACGCGGATGTATCTCGATGGCATTCCCTACGCCGATCTGCGGCAACTCGAGATCGTGCTCAGCCCGCACGGATTCATCAAGGCGGCGTTGGCCGCCACCGACCTGAAGGCCATCAGGCAACCGATCGTCGGTCCTTCGGACTTCGGGCTCTCGGCGTTTGGCCAGTGGGTGACGATTGTTTCCTTCAGCTACGGAAAGTCCCGAGTCAACGGCACGATCAACGATCAGAACCTCATCGAACTGACCGGCTCGTGGATTGCGAACCCCGTCTACGGCGACATGACCTATGAAATGCGCTACACGCAATACAAGGATTACAACGGCGTGATGTTCCCCGGGCTAATCCACGTCCATCAGGGCGATCCCAGGATCAACCCTGGAGAAAATTATTTTCAGGTTTACACCAAAGACGTGAAGCCCAATCTGGTCGTGAACAAGATTGCAGTTCCCGAAGTGGTTCGGGGGGCAAAACTCGACACGGTCAAAGTGGAGACACAGAAGCTTGCGGACCGCGTCTGGCTGATCGGCGGCGGGCCGATGAACAGCGTTCTGGTCGAGTTCAAGGACTTCGTTGCAGTCGTCGAGGCGCCGCAGAATGAAGCGCGGTCGCTCGCGGTCATCGATGAAGTTCATAAACTCGCCCCCGGCAAGATGATTCGCTACGTGGTCAATACCAATCACCACATGGCGTACGCCGGCGGGCTCCGCACGTATTTCTCGCAGGGCACCACGGTCGTCACCCACGAGTTGAACAAAGACTATTACGTCGACATCCTGTTCAGCCCTTTTCCACGGACGTTGGACCCGGATCGGATGACCATCTTTAACCCGATGTACATGATCAGCCGCCGGCCTCCGCCGATTCAGACGGTGGGCGGCACGACGATGATGGGGGGGACCGTCGTCAGCGATGACGAGCGCCAGATGCAGATCTGGCATGTGCAGGACATGGCGTACGAAGTGGGAGAGACCTACCTCAAAATCCCGGGTCCATCGCTGGCCCGAGGTAATCACTCTGCCGACATGTTGATGGTCTATCTTCCGAAAGAGAAGATCCTGATAAACGCGGATCTCTATGTGCCACCAGTTCCAGGTGCAAAACCATCTGCTCCAACTGCCGGCATGCGAACGTTGTCCCTCAATATGAAGAAGCTGAAGCTCGATGTCTCACAGCATGTCTCCATCGTGGGGCAGCGGGTCGGGTCAAACGACGAGTTCGTCACGATCGTCGGTAACGCCCAATAGAGCAGCTTTTACTGTCGCGAGGGGTGCGACTCGTGAGCAGCCGTGCTAGGCGACCGCTGGAGGCGGTTTCTCTTTCTTCATCGAGTGAGATGGTGAATAAGTTCGTTGCAGCTTTGCTTCGAGCGCAGCCCGTTCGGTCGCCGGTGCTGCCGCGATCCGGGCGCGCAGCTTGTTTCGCTTTTTCGTCCGATGTTGACGGAGATGGATGTCGGTAGGGTGATGGCTTGCACTCATGATGTGCTCCTCTGCGTAAGCGTATCTCGACGATGGGAGCGCCAGCTGTTCACAAGCGCACACTGAGCCTTTGCCCCCCCGAGGGGAACCGGATCTCATGCTCGGCGGCGGCGCTAAGGACATCGAGCAGAAGGATGGGAATTCATCATCGACGACCCCATTACCGGAGGCGTTGACGAGCGACAAGTGCTACCGAGCCCTCCCTGTTAGGTGTGCCAGATTGAACAGCCCCTCAAGAGGGGATC
>JAICVE010000439.1 GCA_025935475.1 Nitrospira sp.
GAAAAACAGACCGCTGAGTGGCGGAAGACCTACGACCTCCAGCCGGGCGGGCGCATCGAAATCAGGAACGTCAACGGGAAGATTGATGTGGAGCCGTCGGGCGGCAACTCGGTACCTGATTGCCTATTTTGTAGGCATAGAGTCCAGGTATGTAGACACTACTATATATGGTATGGACGATTTTCCGTGCACCTGAAGAATACAATTAGTGACCGAGCGCGCTGCTCACAAGATTCACCCTTGCGGCAAACTACGTAGCCCATGACCGACGTAATGCGGTTATCCACATAGCCATCGGCTTCTACATTAGTTCAGGGGCGCCAAGGAGGCCCGGTTTCAAGCCGCCACGGCAAGGGCTCGCCAGCCGTCGCCCGTGGCCTCAAGGAGCAAGACTCGGACTGTCCGCTGACAAGAGATACCCAAATAGACTGACGTCGAAGGCGCCACTGCTGGGCCGGTCCAGATCTATCGAATACTGCACGATGCCATTGGTCGCATAGGCCCGCATCTGTGCCAATCCGACATAGTTGACGAAGTTACCGGCCGGATCGGTAGCCATCCGAGTCATGGGAAGATCGATGAGCGGAGAACCAGTCTTCGGAGGAAACGCCGATCCGGTGACGATGACCACTCGGGCAACTTGAGGGAGTGGCATGGTCTCCGGGATGCGGATATTTGCGCTAATGGTTTCGATGACGAGCACTTTGTTTGCCGGGACGGTCGTAATGACCTCACTCGATCGCGAGGCTGCGGCATTTAACGTCCCGCTCGATCGGATCCTGACCATTGTTCTTGCATAGGATCTCGTGATCTTCTTCAACGCCTTTCTCGCCACAGTCACCTCCTTGGTACTGATAGTGATTCAATAATGAGCAATTATGTAACCCCAAATTTTGTGAGGAGAAGTAAGACACGTCGCCTGGCAGGTTGCCTAGGGGTGAACCGCAAAGGGGCCTTCGTTCACGACGTGCGGCCCCCGCGTAAGATCTTGGAATTGCGTCACAATGCCTCGCTGTCGATTTTCACCTCCTGCGACGACTAAAAGATGAAAGCCGCTTGGGAAAAGGGCGCGTCCCGGGTAAACGATTGCAACGCAATCGGTGGGTCGGGTGGGTGAACCGGGTAAACGATTGCAACGCAATCGGTGGGTTGGTGGGTGGACATGTTTGCGCCCAGGGTGGGCGGGTGAAATGATGCTCAGTCAAAAACGGGAGGGTCAATATGAAATTCATCTGTTTGGGGTATGCGGACGAAAAAACCTGGGCGGCGAGGTCCGAGAGTGAGCGGAACGCGTTGGTGGACGAGTGCCTCGCCTACGATGATGTACTGCGGCGAAACGGGAACTTTGCCGGCGGCGACGCGCTTCAGAGCGCAAAAAATGCCAGGACCTTGCGATGGCAGAAGGGGAAAGTGCTCGTCACGGACGGCCCGTACGCAGAGACGAAAGAGCAATTGGGCGGCATCCTGGTGCTAGAGGCGAGAGATTTGGATCATGCCATTCAGCTGATGTCCAAGCATCCGGGAGTCAAAGCCGGTCCGTTTGAGATTCGCCCGACCGAAGATATATCCGCCATGGTGGCAGAGAGCGAACGGCGGCGAGCGAAAACACACTGACGAACAATGACACAGGGAGACACACAATGAAAAACAAAGTGGTGTTCTTTGAAATCCCAGCCTCGAATTTTGAGCACGCTAAAGCGTTTTATGAGAGAGTGTTCGACTGGAAGGTCGAATTGTCGGCCGACGAAGGCGCAATGGCGTATACGACGCCCGTCGACAAAGACCAGAATCCTATTGAACCGGGGGGCATCAATGGCGGGTTCTACAAGCGGAAATCCACCCACGATCAACCGTCCTTCGGGGTAGAAACCGGGGACATCGACAGGACGCTTGCGGCGATCGAGAAAGCCGGAGGAAAGGTGATCACGCCAAAGCACTCGATCGGAGAATGGGGTTTCATGGCCGACTTCGCAGATCCAGACGGGAATGTCATGGCCCTCTGGGAAAAATCCGGCAGCCATAACTAGCAAGGCTCTCTATAACAGAAGCGGAGGAACCGATGCTCAAGAAAATTGCATATAGTGTGGTCGCCGTGGTCGGCGCATTGCTGCTCTATGCGGCCACTAAACCGGACACCTTCCGTGTCCAGCGGTCGATCAACATTCAGGCGCCGCCAGAGAAGATTTTTGCCGTGCTCAACGACTTCCACCAGTCGGTCTCCTGGTCTCCTTATGAAAAGAAGGATCCGGCCATGAAGCGCGCCTTCAGCGGCCCCGAGAGCGGGAAAGGGGCGGTCTACTCGTTCGAAGGCAACAAGGAGGTTGGCAAAGGACAGTTGACAATCACGGAGACGATTCCCTCATCCAAGATCGTCATAGCCTTGGATTTCGAGGAGCCGTTCGAGGGGCACAATATTGTCGAGTACACCTTGGATGCTAAGGGCGGCGCTACCGATGTCACGTGGGCGATGCATGGACAACAACCCTACATTGGGAAAGTGATCAGCCTCTTCATCGATTGCGACAAAATGATCGGCAGTGACTTTGAGGTGGGGCTGGCCAATTTGAAAGCGCTCTCTGAGACCCATCTCAAAGCCAGCACATCTCAATAACCGAATGCTGAAAAC
>JAICVE010000120.1 GCA_025935475.1 Nitrospira sp.
AAAGCAGAAGCTATGCCTCCTAACGAAAATCAATAAGGTAGAACGGTTAACCAAAGGAGGCGGCTATGCAACTGAAACACTTCGTCTTGAGCTACGCGGGAAGTTTTCTCCTGATGTTTGCATCGGCATCGTATGCGGCGGATATGCCTGCCGAAGCCACCGTCAATCCGACGCCCGAGGTGGCGGCCAACCCACCGGCGGAAGCAACGGCTGCTCCTGCCGACGCCACGGTCACGCCGCCTGCTGACGCCTCGACGACTCCGCAGCCCCAAGTCGCGTCGGAGATGCCTGCTGATGCGAGGGCGAGTTCCGCGGAGATGGCCGCTGATCCTTGTGCGTCCGGGTCTTCGGATTGTGACAAGCTGAAACGCAAAGTTTCGGCCGACAAGACCACCAAAGGATCGGCCGCCGTGTGTACCTCGCACATGGACGCCAAAGGGACCGTGATTTACGACGATCCAACCTGTCCTGCCCGGATGGGTGGTGCCGTGGTGACCGATGCCGGAAGCGTGTATCTGATCAGGGAGAACCCCTTCTTCAACCTCCACATTGAAAAAGCTGTGGACCATGCGAAGGCAGCAGAAATCGCCGGTAATCAGGGACAAGCCGCCGACTTGATGGAGCATGCTCAGATGTCACTGATGCAAGCCAAGGAAGCCCAACGTGCCGGCAACGTCGCCGGCCTGAACGAGGGGATTATCTCGTTGAGAGAAGCCTTAAGGCTTCCGGAAGGTTCTTCGGTGCGAGAGGCCACCAACTATGTCCGGGATGCGCGCAAGAATCTGTCCCAGGCTGGCGGGATGAAATACAAGGAGATCCAACCACAGGTCGCTGTCTCCACTCAGGAGCGATGATGTGACAGGTTAATGCTTTAGCGCTTAGGCACGGAGGCTCATCAATGTGCAAGGGGTGAGGGAGGTCGCGCCGCCCTCACCCCTTTGTAGTCCCTACACCGATGGACTGTTGTTTTTTCAAGCAAGGGAGGATACCGTCCTCAAGCCACCTGTATTCCCCGCTCATGATGGCCTTGGAGAGGCGGTAGACGACGGTGTCTTGCTTATGGCGCCCAATTCTTCCGCTGAGCGATGAGGGCGGACGCAGGCGATTTTTGACATCCTGGCAGAAATACTCGACAAGCTCGCGGATGCCCGGCTTGACCGACATCTCCGGTTGGGAGGCGTACCAAACGGTTGCGGCCATGGGAAAGAGTAAGAGACTGTCATTCACCAAATGTTGCAGGAGCAGCTGCTTGTTGTGCAGTTTTTCGCGGTGGTAGAGCGTCGCAGTCAATGTCGAGCGTGTCAGACATCGTGTCGAAGACTCGATAAAACGAATCCACTTTGCATAGTTCTTTTCCAAGAGGGAAGACGCGGAGTGGGAATGAAAGAACGGCAGTGAAGCCAGACGCGACATGCGCGCGTAATAGCGAACCGCGGCGATCTTCCGTGAAGGCGCTCCTTGCAGGATGGCGAGCCCATGGTCGAGATAGGGCGCCAGGGATTCACGCGCCATCCAGACGCGGAGAATCTCGCTCGTTCCCTCCCACACTAGATTGATCCGGGCGTCGCGCAGCATCCGCATCACCGGAATAGCCGGTTCACCATTCTTGCGCTGAGCCTCTGCGGTCATGAATCCGCGTCCCCCGCGGACCTGAAACAGATCATTGACCGCTTCCCAGTACCATTCACTTCCGACGATCTTTGCGGCCGCTGACTCGAGCCGGAGATCGCCACCTTTTTTGGCCCACGCTCCGCAAAAGGCCATCACGGCCTCCAACGCCAATGTATAGGCGGCAACACGGCACAATTTTTCCCCGACCAGATTGTGTTCGCCGATTGGCTTGTTCCATTGGACGCGTGTCTGTGCCCACCAGCGCATCGCAGCCAAACATTGTTTGAGTCCCCCTAGACAGGCTGCCGGTAGGGTCAGTCGTCCGACGGTGAGGGTGGCGAGGGCGATCCTCAGGCCGTCTTCTTCGCCGCCCAGCCGGTTTTCAACAGGGACGTAGACGTTGTCGAACCGCGGCACCCCGTTATAAATCCCTCTGACCCCCTCGAAACGGAGACGTGTGACGGAACATCCCGGCCATTGCGTTTCGACGATAAACGCTCCATAACGTTTCGAGGCCTGCGGGTCACGGAGATCTTCTGGGCGATCGACGATGCGGGCGATGACGACGAGCATGGAGGACAGGAACTCCCCGTCTTGCTTTGCCGAGTTTGTGATGAAAAACTTCTCTCCTGTGATGCGATAGCCGACAGTCTTGTCGCCCTCTGTCACTCGGACGGCGTAGGTTTCCACTTTGGAAATGTCGCAGCCGACGTTTCGTTCCGTGAGGGCAAACCCTGAGATCTCTCCACTTGCAAGCCGAGGAAGATACTTGGCTTTTTGCTCTGCGGTGCCGAAGAGGCGCAAGGGTTCTGGCACGCCGATCGATTGCGCTGCCGACAACAGCACGGTCAAGGAGGCGTCGACGCTTCCACAAAGGGTCGCGACTTTTTGATATTCGTATTGGGTAAATTCCTGTCCGCCGAAGGTCTTCGGAATCTTGATGCCGAGTGCACCGAGGTTGGCTAGGGATTTAATGACGGATTCAGGAAGTTCTCCCTCGCTATCAACCCGGTCAGGATCGAGAGAAAGCAGGAGGGGTGAGAGCCCTTCAAGAAATTCGACGGCTGCAGGGCTTACCTCTGGAAGACCGATGCTGTTGAAGAGATTCCAGCGGACGTCGGCTTCAAATAAACCTGCAATAAAGCCGCTATAGGCAGCTTTGTCCCGAGCCGCTTCCGCTACTGCCTCGGACCCCTGAAACAGCCCCGATTTTGCCATGCTGCGTTCTTCCGACGTAAGGGTAGAGGCGTAGCGTGGGGGTATCGTTGTAAGTGTACCACCTTTTCGATTCGAACGCTGTCATTTGCGCACTTGACCCTAATGGGGGAGCCTAGATCGCATCCAAAAAAGGATGAAAATCGTCACTTGCGTGGTAGGATGTGTGTGAGAGCATTACTCCTGATTTCCTACGGGGTAAGCATCATGCGCAATGTCGTCGTCGTTGAGGGATTTCGTACTCCTTTTTGCAAGGAAGGAACGGACTTTCGCGAGATAGACGCGGACGTGCTTGGGGCGTGGGTGGTGCGTGAAATGATCGCGCGCTGTCACCGCTGGAACCTTCCGCCGAGCACCATTGATTGCGTACTAGGAAGCAATGTCGCCACGCCGATGCACGCCGTGAATCCGACACGGGTCGCTGCGGTCACCGGAGGCCTTCCGCCCACCATTCCTGCCGATACTGTCGCTGGTAAGAATTGCGGTTCCGGCGTCACCGCCCTTTACTATGCGAGCCTGCGCATCCGAAGCGGCGATGTCGACACCGCGCTCGTCATCGGTATGGAGGCGATGAGCCGGATCCCTATCGCGTATGACCGTGCAGTCGCCGACCTGCTCCTGAAATACGGCAGAGCGAGAACGCCTCGCGAAGGGGTCATGACCGCTCTGACGCTCATTCCTAAATTGCTCAACCTCAAGCGCTACCCGCCTCGTGTCGGACTTGTCATGGGTCTCACCGATCCGATGTGCGACCTCATTATGGGACAGACCGCTGAGAATATTGCCAAGGATCCCTCCCTGAGCATGACGCGGGAGGAGCAAGATGCATTCTCTATTCGGTCGCACAAGCTGGCAGCACAAGCATGGAAACGCGGGCTCTTGGCAGAAGAAGTCGTACCGATGTTCGTCCCGGAACGAAACAGCTGTGTCGAGCGGGATAACGGAATACGAGAAGATGCGGATCAGATGGCATTCCGCGATGTGAAGCCGGTATTTGACAGGCGCCACGGTTCTGTGACGCCGGCGAATTCCTCGCAAATTACGGATGCCGCCGCAGCCATGCTGTTGATGGATGAGGACAAGGCCAAGTCGCTCGGGCTTCCGATTCTTGGGTATGTGAAGGACTATGCCGATTTCGGCTATGAACCTTCCTGCATGGGCCTCGCTCCTGTAGGAGCCATCGCCAAACTCTTGTCCAAAACTGGGTTGACTCTTAAAGATTTTGCGGTCTGTGAGATCAACGAAGCCTTTGCCTCCGTGGTGCTGGGCATCACCCGAATTCTTGGGTCATCCTCTCTCATGGAGCGCAAGTTCGGCAGATACGGATGGACGGAGCGTTTGGGTGAAATTCCCCCTGACGACTTGAATCCGCACGGCGGAGCGATTGCCCTCGGTCATCCGGTGGGCGTATCCGGTCTGCGCCTGGCGATGACTTCCCTGTTCGAGCTCAAACGACGGAATGCCGAGCGAGCCCTGATCAGCATGTGCGTGGGAGGGGGGCAGGGAGTCGCGATGATCGTAGAGAGAAAATAGCGATGTCCAGCGACTTCAAACATTTCAAGACCGCTCGTGTCCACGATGGAATTCTCCTGGCTGGGTTTGATTACGCCGGGAAAGCGGTCAATGTCCTCAATGCTGAGAGTTTCGCTGAATGGCAGGATATCGTCCGGTCGGCAGAGCAATCGAGGGCAGTCACCAGCGTGGTGCTCGTGAGCCTGAAGGAAGGAAACTTCTGTGCCGGAGCCGATCTGGAGCAGATGCATGGCGCACAGGAACAACGGTCCTTTGAGGCATTAGAGCAATTGGTCAATACGGCCCATACGGTCCTCGACACAATGGAGCGCTCGCCAAAACCGTTTGTCGCTGCGGTGGAAGGGGCTTGTCTCGGCGGCGGGCTCGAACTCGCGCTGGCCTGCCATGCGCGCATCGCTAGCGCCCACGCGAGGACCATGTTCGGCCTGCCGGAAGTCAAGCTCGGCATCCTCCCCGGCTTTGGCGGGACGCAACGTCTTCCACGGCTCGTCGGTGTGCCGGCAGCGTTGGAGATGATCACCACTGGAAAGACGGTGTTCCCGCGCCAAGCCCTGAAAATGGGGCTTGTGGACGCCATGGTGACCTCGATCCCTTCCCCCCTCAGGACGTTGGACCAGATTCAACGCGAAGCGTTCGTTCAAGTCGCCATCTCCCGAGCGCGTGAACTTGGTTCATCGCCTGTTCGGCGGCGTTCGCTTCAGGGGAGGCAAAGATTCCTGAGCGCACCGGGAATTCGTGCGCTCGTGTGTGGCTATGCGCGGCGTCAGGTCATCAAGCGAGTGCGGCATTTTTATCCTGCTCCGCTCGGTGCCATCGACGCGGTGAGGCGGGGAATGCGTATGGCTGTGCTGAAGGGGTCGATGGCAGTCGAGAAGCCTCTGTTATTGGACCTCATGGCCAGCCCGGTTTCTGCCCACCTTGTTGGCTTGTTCCTGAAAGGTGAAGAGATCAAGCGGAAGGCAGCGCGTGTCTCGGAGCCTGTGACGCGAGTGGGAGTGCTGGGAGCCGGCTTGATGGGCTCGCAAATCGCCGGCCAGCTTGCCGAAAAGGGGTATTCAGCCGTGCTGCGGGATGTGGCCTCGGATATTCTGGCAAAAGGCATGGGGAGGATTCATCAGACTCAATCCGTCCAGGTCCGGAAACGGATCATTCTTCCCTCCGACCTGCGCTATCGCATGATGCGGATTACCCCGACTATCCGGCTTAGCGATCTCGCGTCCGTTTCCCTGGCCATCGAGGCCGTGTCGGAGAAGCTGGATGTGAAAAGGGCCGTACTGGCTCAATTCGAATCCGAGGCGCGCCCCAATGCCATCTTCGCCACGAATACGTCATCCTACACCTTGGCCGACATTGCGGGGAAGGCCGCCCATCCCGAACGGTGCGTCGGACTTCACTTCTTCAATCCAGTCGCTAAGATGCAGTTGGTCGAAGTGGTGTGCGCGCCTTTCACGTCCGAGCAAGCCTTGGCACAAGCCTCCAGCCTGGCGAAGCGGTTGGGCAAGTTTCCACTCGTGGTCCGCGATGGGCCCGGATTTCTCGTGAATAGGATTCTGGCACGCTATCTCGCGGAGGCGGTGATCCTCGCGAGCGAGGGGATCCCTATTCACCGCATCGATGCGGTCGCAAAGGACTTTGGCATGGCCGTGGACAGCGGGCATCCCATGGGCCCTCTCGAACTCATCGATTTGATCGGACTCCCCGTTGCGGTGCACGTGCTCAGCTCGCTTGCCGTGCTGGGATCACGCATTGAATCGCGTGACGCGCTGCTGCGCGGATTCCTTTCCGAGCAACACCCGGTCACATTTTGGAAGTCAGGAAAAGAAAACCCACGGGCCATCGACCTGGTCAGGCAGTACCGTCGTACTGAGTCGTCAGAGAGTGGCCCTGTCACAGACGAGACGCTTCACCAACGCCTGTTCCTTCCGATGGTGGACGAAGCGGTGCGCTGTTTGAAGGATAAGATTGTCGAGCATCCGTGGCAGTTGGATTTTGCCCTGATCTATGGGATTGGTTTTCCCGCGTTTCGTGGAGGTCTCCTGACTTGGGCGAGGCAGCACATGGCCCCGGCGCAGCTCACAGCGGCCTTGGAGGTACTGTCACGAACGTATGGTAAACGGTTCGAGCCTTGTCCGGCAATAGCACACGGAGGATGGTAGCGGCCCGGTCACCTCTAAAGGGAGCACGTCATGCCCGAACAACCTTGGTTCGTCCATTATCCTCAAGGAGTTCCCAAAGAACTCTCCCTGACGGATGAGACGCTCACGGCGATGTTCTCCAGAAGCGCGCAACGATTTGCGCGCCGACCGGCGCTGTATTTTTTTGGCAAGACCATCTCCTACCAGGAATGTCACGCGCTCGTCGAGCGATTTGCCTGCGGTCTTGCGGCGCTGGGCATCCGCAAGGGAGATCGCGTGGCGCTCTGCCTGCCGAATTCACCGCAGGCGGTGATCGCGTACTTTGGCATCTTGCGGGCCGGCGGCATCGTCGTCGCCTGCAATCCGACGTACACGGAATATGAGCTCGCCCATCAACTGCGCGACTCTGGAGCACGAGCCATTGTCGTGCTCGACTTGATGTACCAAAAAATACAACAGCTCAATTTGGAACTGGTCATCGTCACCCGAATTACCGATTTCATGACGACGATCGCGAGATATCTTTATCGACATCGAAATGGCCACCATCAGGCGCCTGACATTCAACCGGACGCCCGAACGCGTTTCTTGCATGATGTGCTCGATGAGGCGTCGTCTTCTGTCGCTGTGGAAGACCTACCAGTCGCCTTGCCTGACGATATCGCACTCCTGCAGTACACCGGCGGCATCACAGGGATCTCAAAAGGGGCGATCTTGCTTCACCGCAACCTGACGGCGAACATCCGGCAACTGGTCAGTTGGTTTTCTCCCGCAGAACGAGTGGAGAGTTTTCTGGCGGCGCTTCCGCTCTTTCATGTCTTTGGCATGACTGTCACGCAAAATATCTGTCTGGGGATCGGTGGATGCATGGTGTTGGTGCCCGATCCCCGCAACATCCCCGTCCTGGTTACATTGTTGCGCAAGAGGCAACCGACCGTGATCACGATCGTTCCCGCGTTCGTGAGAAAACTGCTTGAGCACTGTGACGCAAAGGATTTTGCGTCGACGCGGTTTGTCATTTGCGGCGGGGCGGCGTTGCCATATGAACTTTTGAAGCAGTTCAAGGAGCGGACCGGGCATCTTATCTGCGAGGGCTATGGTCTCTCGGAAGCCTCACCTGTCACACACTGCAATATTGCTCGTGGCCTTTCCGTCAAGCGGTCGATCGGATTGCCCATCGGCAACACCGAGGCGAAGATCATGGATGAGCAAGGCCAGGAGGTTACGACGGGTGAACGCGGCGAACTATGGGTGCGAGGCCCCCAAGTCATGGCCGGGTACTGGAACAATCCCGTCGAAACCGCAAACGCCCTGAAGCCCGGTGGCGCGGTGGTGTACGAAACCTTTCTCATCGACAATCACACCCGGTTCTACCATCCCCGCCGCAAGGAATTCTGCCTTGCGCACAATGAGCTTC
>JAICVE010000386.1 GCA_025935475.1 Nitrospira sp.
CGTGAGGACCGATACGGTGGAAGGACGAGCGGTCATGCGGGTCCTGATGGCCGATGTCGCCACGTCGACCTCCTGCGTCAGCTGCCACAACGCCCATCCGCAGAGTCCCAAACGTGATTTTCACCTCTACGATGTGATGGGCGGCCTGGAAGTCATCATCCCGATGGACCAGTATCTCGCGGAAAGCCGCCAGGACATGGCGATGGCGCTCGGCGGGGGATTGGTCCTCTGCTTTTTGGTGTTGGGCATTGTCTCCATCGGAACGCAGTGGACCGTCACCCGTCCATTGGCTCACATCGCCGAGCGGATGTCGCAGTTCATGCGGCAGCAGCCGGACGAGCAAGTGTCCGCACGGACACCGGCGTTGCCACGGGGGGATGAAGCGGCCTATCTGGCACAGTCCTTCTCCACGATGGCCAGCGTCATTCGCTCACAGCAAACGGCCTTACAGGAATCCAATACCTCGTTGGAGCAACGCGTCCAGGAGCGAACCGCCGAGCTGCGACGCACGACCGCGGAAAAGGAACGCATCGGCAGCGAACTCCGCATCGCAAGCGAGATCCAGAAATCGATCCTGCCCCGCACGTTTCCACCGTTTCCCGATCGCGCCGACTTCGAGATTTATGCGACGACGATCCCCGCGCTGGAAATGGGAGGAGATTTTTACGACTTTTTCTTGATCGACGACAAACGGCTCGGCGTCGTCATCGCCGATGTCTCGGGGAAAGGAGTGCCGGCGGCCATCTTCATGGCGGTCAGCCGGTCGCTGCTCAAAGCCACGGCGTTGGCGTCCGTCTCTCCCAGCGCATGCCTGGAGCACGTCAATCGGCTCCTCTGTCCGGACAATGACTCCGCGATGTTTGTGACCGTCTTCTACGGCATCCTGCATACCGAGTCTGGGGAATTGGAATTCAGCAACGGCGGCCATAACGTCCCGTATCTCATCGGCCACGATCGCATCGTCCCTGTTGGACAGCCGGCGGGCACGGCACTCGGGATCGTCGACGATGCCCGGTATCACACCAACCGGATGTCGCTCAATGCCGGCGAGACGCTCGTGCTCTATACCGACGGCGTGACGGAAGCCATGGACACACACGGGTATCTCTTCTCGACGCCGCGCTTCGAACAGACCCTTCAACGGCTCGTCGACCAGCGGCCCTTCGACCTCCTCACGAGGCTGGTCGAGGACGTGCACGCCTTCGCAAGCGGGGCCGTGCAGGCGGACGATATCACCCTGCTCGCGCTACAGTATCGGCGGCCGGCGCTCATCCAACTCACGCTCGTCAATCGCTCCTCCGAGCTGCAACGGCTGGCGTCTGAGTTGGAGCGGTTCGCGCAGAATCATCGGATTCCGGAGCCGGACATACACGCCTTCTCACTAAGCCTGGACGAACTCGTGACCAATACCATCGCGTACGGCTACGACGACCAGGGACCGCACGAGATCCGGGTGCGTCTGACGCTGGCGAACGGCCGGTTGTCCGCCGAAGTCGAAGACGACGGCCGGCCGTTCAATCCGCTCACGGCCCCCCAGCCGGATCTCACGAGTGCCGTCGAAGACCGCCCGGTGGGAGGACTTGGCATACACCTGGTGCGATCGCTGATGGACCATGTCGACTATCGTCGCGAATCCGGCAAGAATCATCTCATGATGAGGAAGCAACTGAGCACTGTCGCGCAACCAAAGACAAAGGCGGGATACCATGGAGATCACTGAGCGAAAAGTGGGCAATGTCTGCGTCGTGGGACTTAACGGAAGGCTGGACTCAGGCACGTCCGACAGCCTCGCGCAACGGCTGCATCAGCTGATCGATGGCGGGGAACGACACCTGGTGATCGATGGAGGGACCCTCGACTACATCAGCAGCACGGGCCTTCGAGTGTTGCTCGTCGCCGCCAAACGGCTCAAAGCCGTCGAGGGCAAGATCGTCCTCTCCTCCCTCAAGCCGCATATCCTCGAGGTCTTCGAGATCGCCGGCTTCAAGTCCATCTTTCCCATCTACGCCACCGCCGACCAGGCCGCGCAACAGAGCTCGGCATAACTTCCTGCCGCTGCTCAGATCGCTCTAGACATACGCCCGCTTGAGCATGTCGGCCGCGGTGTCATCCAATTGCTCGCCGCGGCGCAGCTCTTCAAATCGGGCAAGCAGGTCCGCCGGCCGCAGCCGGAGCTTCTCGGCCCCGCGCACATCATAGATGATGCGGCCGCGATGCATCATGATGAGCCGATCGCCGAGCGTCGCGGCCTGCGACATCGAGTGCGTGACCATCAGCGCCGTCAACTTGTCACGCGCAATGATCTCCTCGCTCACGCGAATCACCTTGTCTCCGCTTTTCGGATCCAGCGCCGCCGTATGTTCGTCGAGGAGAAGAATCTCGGGCCTCAGCCAGGTGGCCATCAACAGCGTCAGCGCCTGCCGCTCTCCCCCGGAGAGCGTGCCGATCGCATTCGCCAACCGGCTTTCGAGCCCCATGTGGAGCACGCGCACGCGATCATGCAATTCGTGCATCCAGCCGTGCCCGAGCGCCGGCCCAAACCCACGGCTCCGTCCACGACGGGCCGCGAGCGCCAGATTCTCCGCGATCGACATGGTGGGCGCCGTACCGCTGAATGGGTTCTGAAACACACGGCCGATCAACGACGCCCGGCGATGTTCGGGCCAACGCGTGACCTCGCGGCCGCCAAGATGGATCGATCCGGAATCCACGAAGAAGGTGCCGGCCACGGCATTCAGCAGCGTGCTTTTTCCGGATCCGTTCGTGCCAATCACCGTCACAAACGAGCCGTCCTCGATGGAGAGCGAAACCTCTCGCAGCGAACGCACCTCATTGATCGTGTCGGGATTGAACGTCTTCGAGATCTGGCGTAGTTCAAGCATGCGCCACCTGCGGCTTCCGCGACCGCAGCTTGCTCAATAGTGAGGGCAAGACGAGCGCCCCAAATACGAACAACGCCGTAATCAGCTTCAAGTCATTCGGATCGAGTCCCCAGCGCAGCGCCATCGCGACGAGCAAGCGGAACAGCACCGAACCCATGATGGTTCCGGCGATGGACAGCCCCAG
>JAICVE010000233.1 GCA_025935475.1 Nitrospira sp.
TCGCATATCAACATCGGGCCACTCAAGGTTCAACAGTTCGCCCTTTCTCGGACCCACCTCATACGCTACGGTCAGCAATCTTCTGAGATGAGGTGCCAGAGTATTTCTAAGCCGTTCCCACTCCTCTGGTGTAACAATTCTGTCCCGTTCGTACTGAGGGTTGGGCTTGGGCACGTGAGCCGCGGGATTCTCGCTGACGAGCCGAAACTGAGGACTCCTGGCAACGTTAAACATATGGACCAGGGTCATGTGATCGTGGTTTACGGTCTGCGTTGATACGGGCACACCAGCATCTTCACGCTTCGATCCACACTGCTTACACACTCGACGTGTAAGAATTTCTGCGCACGGCCTGCAGCTAATGCGTTTGTACTGAACTCGTTGTGCTCGGTACGCTGCAACATCCTCGGGTCTGATGGAGCCAAGTGCTCTGTCCCCGAAATACCTTTCCACTGCTCCAAAACTTGAAGCCGCGTCGAAATTACTTGTATCGCGAGGGCGCGACCTCGATTTTGTTGGTGCCGGGTGACACGCCTCAATAGGAAACATCAAGGTGACATTTGATTGCACATGATGGACACCAGGTTGGCACCACGCCACAATTATCTCGAACCATCAATGCCTTGCAGCGGGAGAAGTTGATACCCAATCAGCGGGGCTGGAATAGGCTGGAATGGGCTGGAGTGAGGTGGGCTTGAGCGCAATCGAGCACGGTTCGAGGACTGCTTGACGAAGCCGTCTCTCCGTGCCTAGCATAACGCCACGACGTTTCAGCTCCCGCTGACTGTTTCATCTCTCGCGCTTCCGTGCTCGCGCGACGGATCCTCCAGTCTCGGCCGCTCCAACGCCTCCACTGAGAGCGACGCTCTTTCCGAGGCACCCATGAGTCTACTGACTTATGTGGGGGGCTTGCCAAGTTCCGCAACCCAGATTCGTTTGCCCCTGCTCTGTGCGCCCCACGGCACGATCAATCACGAGCAAGATCAGCATCCTTCAAAGTCCAGGAAGAGAAGAAAGGAGGAAAGCTATGCGTCCCATACTTATAAGCATCGTAGTGGCGGCGGTCGTTGCGTGGTCTGGGAGCCTGACGTTTGCCCGTGAAGCGAGCGACGCTGCGCCTCGCACACACCAACACCTTTTGACGACAGTCGAGAAGGTCGGCTCGGGTTTGGTGTGGTTTAAACCCATAGCTGGATTGGAATATCGGACCGTGAGCCTCCACAAGGCCGAACGCATGGGGCTCTACGAGCCGAAGGTCGGGGACGAAGTCTATTTGGTCATCGATGAGGGTAACGAGCTGATCGATCTGCACAGGAAAGGCCAGCAGCCTGCAGGACATCGCCTCATCATCGGCAAGCTGACGTATGCGGACCCGTTCTGGGAGTTCATCGAGATCACCGATGCTGACGGGAAGCAGACTTTCGCGATGGATGAGGGAACAGGCAGCAAGCTGTCTATGCGGAAGAAAGGCGAACTTGTTCGAGTGGAGTTGAACGAAGACAACGAGGTTGTCGATATCTTCTCGACCCACTGAAGGCGGCTGTCGAAATGCAGGAAGGGGCCTTTTGAGAGGGATGGCCGGCTTCAGAGAAGGAGAAGAGACCGGAACGACTCGTGGTTTCGTTTGGATGGATGCGTCGTGGCAGGAGGCCGCTGGCCGAAGGCTTGCCGCGCGTCCGCTCGTCCTTGCTGCGCGCACCGTCTCAGCCGTCGTCGGTCCGTCGTGACACACCGCACGAGTGCTCTTCACTGCGTGGCGCAATGACCAAGATTCTGACTGCCTCGCGCACGCGTGCTTGTGCGGGTGCGGCCAGCACGGACATGGTACGATTGAAGCGCAGGTTGACGTCGAAGAGGGCGCGCTTCAGTGCAGGGCTGTACTGGCGCGTCGCCCACCAGGCCAGCGCGCGAATGGGCCGGCTCACCCCCTGGCTGATCGGATCGCCGCCATCCAGCCTACTCTCGGCCCAGGGTGCGGCCGCCGTGATTGGGATGCGTTCATCCATGAGTCGACCCTCCGAACAGTCGAATATCAAATCGACATTGCATGCAGATGTCAACCCCGCTGCCAGCCCTTGCTAGGAACCGCTTCCCGTCATCCGGCGAGGACCACGATCAGCTTCGTGCTACCCCCTCGACTGCATCGAAAGTTTGTGCCACGTCAAATCACTTGTATCGCGAGGGCGCGACCTCGATTTTTTTGGGTGCCGGGGGATGAACCAGGTGCGTAGCCTCACCGGGCAGTGTAGATTGGGGGCTGGCTCAATGAGCAGCTTATTTCGTGATGACTCTTAATGGAAGTGCCGTTGATGGAACGCTGGCGCGGCAAATGGGCGCTCATTACTGGAGCCAGCGCGGGGATTGGCTTGGCGCTGGCTGCACAGTTGGCCGCAAGCGGTACGAATCTGATCCTGACTGCCAGGCGCCGCGAGCGTCTGGAGACGCTTGCGGCGAGGCTTTCGCAGCAGCATGGTGTTCGCATCGAAGTCTTTCCAGCTGATCTGACGCTACCCATCACCCCTGAGCAGCTGTTCGCGTTTACCGAAAACCAGCGCATCGTCGTGGATTTGTTAGTGAACAATGCTGGCTTTGGAACGTATGGACGATTCGACACTTGCGACCATAGACGGCAATTGGCCATGGTACAGGTCAATGTTGCAGCGGTCGTTGCGTTGACGCATTTGTATCTGCCGAAGATGATCGAGCGCCGAACTGGTGACATCTTAATAGTCTCTTCGACGGCAGCCTTTCAGGCCCTGCCCTACCTCGCGACCTACGCAGCTACGAAGGCGTTCGACCTGTTGCTTGCCGAGGCGTTGGCCGAGGAAGTGCGAGGCAAAGGCATACGCGTTTGTGCGCTTTGCCCCGGACCCACCGCCACGGAATTTCAGGCAGTCGCAGGCGAGCCAGCTCGACTCTACCACTACGGCACCGAGAGCGCTGACAAGGTGGCTCGCGTCGGATTGAAGGCACTCGCACGCGGAAGGACCTACGCCATCCCGGGGATCGGCCGCTATCTGGGCGCACACGTGCAGCGGCTCGCCCCGCGTCAATTCGTGACCCGCACGGCTGCGAAAGTTCTCCGTCCTCCCGCCTGACTCGCCTTAACGCTGACACCGGCAACCTTTTTTACTGGGAATATTTTTGATGTGACGACATCGCAACATAACATGCCATGCCCTCCGCCACTCCCCGCCCATATCAAGCCTCCCCCCGGTCAGGTGTTATTACGGTGTTACTGGAACCAACAAATTGAGATGAAAGTAGATCAAGTGGGGCAAAGTGAGGGGAGTTGGCTTGCCGTGATTTGCTTGAAATTAGAGAAGAAGCTCCACTCGTCTCCGAGCAGTCAACATCCCAGCATACGGATGAATTGTTCGAAGAGGCGGACCATCCTCAGCAGAAAAACAATCCATAATTACACGTAATTTATTACACCTCCATTCGGCCCTATTGTTTCCACCCTATTGCTTTGCTTGCAACGCATTCATAAAATTGGCCTCCTCACAGCTCTCATCGATAGGCTATGCGCCTCAGATATTTGCGGGGTGAACGCATCTATTCCAAGAAGAAGAGGTTCGTCATTTAATGCGGAACGGATTCGATTGATCATCTGTCTTTTATTCGTTTTCTCCGTTCTGTTATTCGGTTACCGGACCATTCCGGTGCAGGCGGCTTCGCCCATTACCTCGTCGGGGCTTAATACACAGGTCAGCCTACCCTCCACGCTTCCCTCGGGCAAAGTGCAATACGACATCACCGGCGGAACTCGGCCTGTTGGTGGAACAAATCTGTTTCACAGCTTCGGGGACTTCAATGTTCCCCACAACAACATTGCGAACTTTCTCAATGCCTCAGGTTTCGCCACCTCAAATATCCTCGGTCGCGTCACCGGAGGAAACATCTCCAACATCTTAGGAGCGATCCAAACCACGGGATTCGGGAACGCCAATCTGTTCCTGATAAATCCCGCCGGATTCTTGTTCGGTCCGAACGCCACGGTGAACGTCGGTGGGATGGTGAGCTTCACCTCGGCTGATTACCTTCGACTCGCTGACGGGGTCCGGTTCAACGCGGCGCCGAATGCAGCGGCAGATGCGCTTTTGACTGCTGCGCCGGTTGCCGCCTTCGGCTTCCTCGGCTCAAACCCGGGGGCCCTTACGGTTCAAGGGAGTCAATTGACGGTAACGGAAGGAACCGGAATTTCGCTGGTGGGGGGAAATATTACGATTCAGTCCGGCACACTCGACAATGGAACGGTCCAGCCAGCACGGCTATCGGCTCCAGGTGGGCAGATCAATCTGGCAAGCGTCGCATCACCAGGGGAGCTCTCCGCCGTTGACTTCACGGCGTTCTCAGGTATGACGATGGGCAACATTTCTCTCTCACAAGGAGCGAGCCTTGAGACTAGCGCTGATACAGCCGGGCGAATTTCTATTCGTGGAGGCCAGCTCATGATGGACGATGCTTCCATCAAGGTGATTAGCATGAACGGACCGGGTGGCGGCATCGACTCACCAAACAGCTCCCCCACGATATCCATCACAGCAGAGACGGTCGCACTCAGGAATGGAGCGCTCATCACAGCAGACAGTTACGGGAAAGCGGCGGCTGGCGACATCACACTGAATGTCGATACGCTCACCACGCAAGCCGGAGTCAATCGCCTTCCGCTCAATCCAACCAACAACTTTAATTTCGCTGGCAACTTCATTGCTAGCGACAGCAGAAGCACGGATGCTGGAGGCGGTCCTGCCGGGAACATCACCATCCAAGGTGTCGGGGGACCTGGAACTGCGGCGGCAAGCGTCCTCCTGAAAGATTCTACTATCAGCTCAAGAATTTTTGGCGGCACGACGACAACACGACCATCGGCGATCACCATTACCGCCGATTCTGTAGTGCTGGCCAATGAGGGATTGCCTGCTGGTGGACGTGCCGCAACCATAGTAGCGAATACCCTTGGCACCGCACCCGGAGGGCACGTTGCATTCAATGTGAACACGTTGCGCAGCAATGTGAATCCCGACGAAACGCCGATTGCGGGAGCCCAA
>JAICVE010000326.1 GCA_025935475.1 Nitrospira sp.
AGCAGTCTCGCCGGAGAGTTCGACGTCGACCCACCCCGTCGTCTCACGAACATCGGCGCGGCGCACGTTGGTGACGACGTTATATTCCCTGCCGATTTGATAAATGATCGGTTCCTTGACCTTGTCTTCCGGAAACCTGACGTGGAAACGGAGGTGTGCCATTATCGACCTCCTGCAATGGCGGGAACGATCGACACCTCATCGCCGGCGTTGAGCGAGGTGTCCTTTCCCTTCAAGAATCGGATGTCTTCTTCATTGACGTAGATGTTCACAAAACGACGCAGTTCTCCGCTGTCGTCACACAGACGCGCTTTGATGCCCGGATGCGCCGCATTCAAATTCTCGATCAAGTCGAGGATAGAGCCTGCGGCGATCTCTACCTCGCCTTGGCCCTTGGTCAACGGTCGCAGTGGAGTTGGAATTCGAACTTTGATCATGCGTCACCGCCGCCGTTCTTGCCCACCTTAAAGGTTTTCTCGAACGCGACGAGGCTCGGCTGAATCCGGAACGGTCTGCCCACCGCGTCGACAACCGCTTCCTGAGTCTTCAGGCCGTTGCCCGTTACATAGGCCACGGTGACGTCGCCCTTCTTGATCGTGCCGTTCTTGACCAACTTCTGGAGGACGCCGACGGTCACGCCGCCTGCGGTTTCGGCAAAGATGCCTTCCGTCTGGGCCAGCAGCTTGATGGATTCCACCACCTCATCGTCCGTGACCATGTCCATCGACCCCTGGCTTTCTGCCGTCGCTTTTAGCGCGTAATAGCCGTCGGCCGGATTGCCGATCGCCAGCGATTTCGCGATGGTCTTGGGCTTCACGGGCTTGAAGAAATCGCGTCCGGCCTTGAAGGCTGTCGAAATAGGGGAACAGCCTTCCGCCTGTGCGCCGTTAATTTTCGTGCGCACATCGTTGATCAAACCCACCGCCTTCATTTCATGAAGGCCTTTCCAGATCTTGGTGAGGAGGGAGCCGGAGGCCATGGGAATCACGACTTGGTCTGGCGTGCGCCAGCCGAGCTGTTCGACGGTCTCAAAGGCCAGCGTCTTGGATCCTTCGGCATAATACGGCCGCACATTGATGTTGACGAAGGCCCATCCATGCTCGGCAGCGATTTCGCTGCAGAGGCGATTGACGTCGTCGTAATTGCCTTCCACCTCCACAACGTTGGGCTTGTAAATCAGGTTGCCGAGAACCTTGGCGGCTTCCAAATCGCCGGGAATGAACACGTAGCAGCGCATGCCGGCCGCCGCGGCGTGTGCGGCGACCGAATTCGCCAGGTTCCCGGTGGAGGCGCAGGCCACTGTCTCAAAGCCAAGTTCCCGGGCACGGGTCAAAGCCACTGCAACGACGCGATCCTTGAACGACAAGGTGGGATGGTTGACCGTGTCGTTCTTGATGTACAACTCGTCGATGCCCAAGTAGGCTCCCAAATTCTTCGCCCGGACCAGCGGCGTCATTCCGGCATGTGGACCGAGATAATTGGTGCCTTCCACCGGCAGCAGGTCGGCATACCGCCACATGCTCCGCGGCCCCTCCTCGATCTTCTTACGCGAAATGATCTGCTTCACTTCAGCGTAGTTGTACTTGACCTCGAGTGGGCCGAAGCACATTTCGCATACGTGAATGGCCTTCGTCGGATATTCTTTCCCGCATTCCCTGCACACCAGCGCTTTCATCTTGGCCATCGTCGCACCATCCTGATTATGAAACGAACAGACGCAGTTGCTATATCGGTCGCACGGCGCAACCCGCATAGGGGTCGCCGTCGTCGAAGAGTTCGGTGATCGTCGGATGCTCGCCGCAGAGCGCGCACTGCGGATTGCGCTTGACCCTGACTTCCCTGAACTGTGTCTTGCGGGCGTCGAAATCCAGCAGGCGGTCGGTCAACGGCCGGCCGATTCCGAGCACCAGTTTGAGCGCCTCAGTCGCTTGAATCGTTCCGATGATACCTGCAAGCACCCCGATGACTCCAGCCTCCTGGCATGAGGCCACCAGTCCAGGCGGCGGGGGCGTCTTGAACACGCAGCGATAGCAGGCGGATTTTCTGGGGATGATGGTCGTGACCCGGCCGTCGAAGCGCAGAATGCCGCCGTGGACAAGCGGCTTATCGGCAAAGAAACAAGCATCGTTGATGAGAAACTTGGCGGTGAAGTTGTCGACTCCGTCGATGACGACGTCGTAGTCAGAAAACAACTTCAGGGCGTTTCCGGCGGTCAGCCGCTCTTCGTACATCGACACCGACACATCGGGATTGAGCGCTTGGATTTTCTCTTTTCCAGACAGCACCTTGGGGCGGCCCACGTCGGGCGTGTGGTGAAGAATCTGTCTCTGGAGATTCGTCAGATCGACGACGTCGCTGTCGATCAAACCGATGCGCCCGACGCCGGCGGCCGCCAGGTAGAGCGCCGCAGGCGAGCCTAAGCCGCCTGCGCCGACGAGAAGAATTTTCGCTTTCGCGATCTTCTTCTGTCCCTTGCCGCCGACCTCTGGCAAGAGAATATGCCGGCTGTAGCGGGAGATTTGATCTTCAGAAAATTCCATGGTGAACCGTTAAATGTTAAAGTATTTCTCGATACTAATATAGCGTTCACCTGTATCACAAAGAATCGTCACGACGTTCTTCCCCGGTCCCAGTTCTTCCGCTACCTGCTGAGCGGCAAACACATTCGCTCCTGCAGAGATGCCGACCAGCAGCCCTTCCATTTTCGAGAGCTGCTTCGCTGTCTGATACGCCTCGTCATCGGTGACTTTGATCACACGATCGAGAATTTTACGATTCAAGACCTGCGGAATGAACCCGGCGCCGATTCCTTGAATCTTGTGCGGACCCGGATCGCCGCCTGAAAGCACCGGAGAGCCGGCCGGCTCGACGGCGATTACTTTGACGTTCGGATTCCGCTCCTTGAAGACTTCGCCGCAACCGGTGATCGTTCCGCCAGTGCCGACGGCCGCGACGAATGCGTCAATTTTGCCATCCAACGCTTCCCAGATTTCCGGCGCCGTCGTCTTCTTGTGCATGGCCGGATTGGCCGGATTGGAAAATTGGTCGGGCATAAAGTAGTTCGGATTCTGCATCAACAAGCTTTCTGCCTCGCGAATCGATCCTTTCATCCCTTCCCATGCCGGCGTGAGGACGAGCTGGGCGCCGTAGGACGACAGAAGGCTTGCGCGCTCCATACTCATGCTCTCCGGCATCACGAGAATGAGCTTATAGCCTCTCACGGCCGAGATCAGGGCCAGACCGATGCCCGTGTTGCCGCTGGTCGGCTCGACGATGGTGCCTCCTGGCTTGAGCTTGCCCTGCCGCTCCGCCTCATTGATCATGTTCAAGCAGATGCGGTCTTTGACGCTGCCACCGGGGTTGAAAAATTCGACTTTCCCGTAAATTGTGGCGCTGCCGGGTTTAGACAAACGATTGAGACGGACTAACGGGGTCCGCCCGATCAACTCGGTGATCTCCTTGTACATGACCATGCTCATCAGCCGCCGCCCATGTAAAATAGAAATTCCAAGCGATCGCCTTCCTTCAACTCGGTCGTGGCCAGCCCCTCCCGTTCGATCATGCTGTCGTTGACTTCCACGGCCACCATCTGAGGTTCGATCTTCTTGGTCTTC
>JAICVE010000521.1 GCA_025935475.1 Nitrospira sp.
ACGACACTGGAATTCAAGATCTCACTTTTGCGATCTCTGATGCCAGAGACGGGCCCGATAAGAGCTGAAGGGATCGTCATTACCAGTGGTAAGCGCATCGGCACCGCTGAAGGGCGTTTGACCGACAGCGAGGGTCGTCTTCTTGCGCACGGAACAACCACCTGCCTCATCTTCGATCGGTAGGGTCGGGAGCTCAACGTCATCACGAAGATTGGTCCCTGTCGGCGAATATTCGGTCGGCGCGGAGAGCATTTCGGTGGCGATCGCCTACTCGTTCCTGGATCGTTTCATCGAGGGGATAACGGGCGGCGCCGTCAAGTAGCATAGACGCGCCGTCGCCCCAGTCCGGCAATCGGAAACGACATCTTTGTCCTGAACGCGGCCTGACGGCGCGTCAATTTGGCTATCAAAGCGTTTCTGCACATTTACTGACAAACCAGTACGGGAGTTTTCGCGTGCGCCAGCACCTTGTTCGTCACGCTGCCGACCAGCAGCTTGGAAAGCCCGCTTCGTCCGTGCGAGGACATGACGACGAGATCGCACCCTTTTTCCTCGGCTGCTGCGATGATGCCTTGATGAGGTTGCTCGTACTCCACTTGAATCGTCTCGCAGGAAACACCAGCCTCCTTGGCCGCATTTGCCACCCGATTCAAAGCGCTCGCGGCCTGTTCCCTGCGTAGCTGAGCATATGTTGCGACGGCTTCAAGGAACCGCCCTGTCAATTCTGAGAACGGCTCCACAACGAAGATTACAGATACCTTCGCTGCTAGAGACTTCGCCAGCGCCAATCCATGCGCCACCCCATGCTCCGCTAGCTCCGACCCATCTGTCGGAATGAGAATATGTCGGTACATATTACCTCCCTTGTCTGACGTATCGCTGCCTTACCAAAGGTAAGGCAGGGCCGGCGTTTCGGACAGTGTCTTGAGGCCGAATCAAACCTCTCATCGAGCTGCCCCAGTCGCCGCCGTAAGATCGTGTAGCCGATCCACTGAAAGGCGATGCGGTCATTCTGACGACCGGTGGATCCCCGGCCCGAAGCACAGTAAATGCAGCGGGCTACCAACGCAGTTCAGACGCCAACGCACTACACTCGCGTGCTTCCCGTATACAAAGCTGGATCGCTCGCGGGGAAAGACTGGATCGAGCCCTCGTCCACGGCCCGGGCTTGGTCCCCTTCAGCCACGTGTGAGTGCGGTTTGCGGGCGGGGGTCGCAGCTACTTCCGACGGATATCCAAGCAGTTGACGCAGAACGTACTGGAGGATGCCGCCATGGCGGATATAGAGCACCTCTTGAGGAGTCTCAATTCGCGCGCTGACCTCGAACTCTATTGTGCTACCACCCTGGCGGCGGGCGCGCACCATCAAACGGCGTGATTCCGCAAAGCCGCTCGCTACACCGGCGGCGATCCCATCGATATCGAAAATCTCTCGCCCGCTTAAGGCGAGGCTAGTAACCGAAGAGCCGTCCACGAACTGGAGCGGCAATATTCCCATGCCGACGAGGTTCGATCGATGAATCCGCTCGAAGCTTTCGGCGATAACCGCTCGCACTCCCTGGAGATAGGGCCCCTTCGCCGCCCAGTCACGGCTGGAGCCC
>JAICVE010000248.1 GCA_025935475.1 Nitrospira sp.
GAACTGCATCAGCGCCCAGGCCGTGCCCATCAGACCGTAGATCACAGCCGCCTCGGCCGTGTCGCCGGAAAGAAACTCCTCCACGAGCTTTGGCAGCACAGGAATCACGATAACGAACGACAGCATGTCGATCAGTACTGTAATGAGACTGAAGAGAATCGCAGCACGCGGACGTGCGGGGACAGTCGACGTGTCGCTCATCACCGGGGCATCCTACCAGGCTGGACGCGGCACTCTCGATAACATTTACTGAGTCTCGTGAGAGGCTCAGGAGAGGCAATCGATGCGGTCGTCTATCAGCGAGCCGGAGTGCAAAGACACTCCGGCTCCTTTAAGGCGGCTACTTGGCTTGGACGTCGAGTGGATATTGCGACGTGCCGGCCTCCGTCGAGACGGTGACCGGAACGGCGCCAGGCAGCAGATTCGGCACCGTGGCTTCGACTGTCGTCGGGCTCACATAGGTCCAGGCGTCCGTACTCTTGGGACCGAACGACACACTGTGGAAGCAATGCTTGGTCCCAAAATTCTTCCCGCTGATCGTGATTTTCTGACCCGGTTTGGCATGGGTCGGCGTCACCATTGTGATCGTCGGATGCGCGCGATAATCACACGTCGTCGGTTTCACGGGCTTCCCGCTCGATGGCGAAGACGACTTGGCATCGGCTATTGACCAGGAAAGCAGGACTCCGATTAGACCACCAATGACCCAGAGACTCGTCATACGTTGTGTCATGCGCTGCCTCCTTCCTCTGCCCTCCAAAAAAAGGGCGTTATTCCTCTTGAAAGTGTAGCAGAGCGGATCAGACTAACGGCGTAAGGGCGCGAAGTTGATGGGAACATATTGGATTCAGGATACCAGCTGCGACGACCGGCCTACGTGCTTCCCAGTACCGTCCGCCCTGCCTTCGCTTCTCTGCTGGTGAATTGGTGGACCGCGCCGGCGACGAGATGCTGGATGATGTTATAGAAAATGATGGGAACCATGATGCGAGGAAATGAGGCAAGAGCCAACGAAGCCAGCACCAGAGCCGTGCCGTTGTTGTTCATGCCAAGCCCGTACATGAGCGACACCCTTTCTGCCTCGTCTAAGTCGAACAGACAGCTCAACCAATAGGCCGCTGAAAACGCCACCACACACAGACCGGTCGTGATGCTCAACGTAATCGCCAGAAAATCGAGATCGTGCTCCGCGACGGCCTTGGGAAGCGAGACCGACGCATTCGAGTAATTCAACATCAGTAAGATGATGGAGTTGCTGAGCTTGATATATGGCATGACAGCCGCGAGTCTCGGTTCAGGTACCACGAACCGTACCCCGAGGCCCATCATTGACGGCAGGACCACCCATAAGCCAAGGAACGCCGCCGAGCTATAATCCGCCAGGTCGTGCAAAACCAGTTCATACTCATTCGAAGCCAATTCACCAAGGACGTAGAAGACCATTGGCGTGACCAATGGACTCAGCACCGTAGAACAAAGGACCAGCCCCAAACTGAGCGCCAGATTGCCATTCGAGTTCTGTGCCCAGGCGATGGAGGATCCAGCGATGGGCATCGCTGCAACCAACGCCAGACCGACGAGAATGTGCTGCGACTCTAGAGGGTTGTGCCAGAAGTTCAGCACGAGGGTCGTGATGGCGAAAATAGTGACGGTCGGGACCAGGACATTCGCCGCCAATCCGGCAGCCAACACCCACGCATTCCGCACCACCGCACGCAGATGCAGAGTCTTTACGCCGAGGCCGGCATTGAACATCAGGGCGGCGAGGAGGATCAAGAGCAGGGACACATGCATCTTGGCCTTGAGGACCGAAATGTCTCCCAGCCTGATGTCCCTGATCCAGAGCCCGGGTGCCGGCAGGATGGCGGCAACCGCATAGGCGCCGATCAGCACCCAGAGGAAATAGCGGTGGACGAACTGTGACCACCCGAGCAGCGTGTGACTGCGGTTTTCCATCTTCTCCCGGACTGTGTTGTAATAAGGAACTTAGGGAGCGTCTTTCATGCAAGCCTTAGAACTCAAAGTTCCGCCACCGGCGGTGGCGCTGCTCTTTGGCGTCACGATGTGGCTGCTCTCAGCGTCTGCGCCGTCGTTGGCATTGACCTTTCCGTGGCGGACTTTCGCAGCATTCATCCTTTGGAGCGTAGGTTTTGCGATCGCACTGGCCGGGCTGTTCGAATTTCTCCGGGCAAAGACCACGGTCAATCCACTCAGTCCGGAAGCGGCGTCTGCCATAGTCACCTCAGGAATCTACCGCTACAGTCGTAACCCCATGTACGTGGGCTTACTGCTCGCCCTCCTCGGATGGAGCGTGTGGCTTTCACACCTGCTGGCATTTGCGCTGCTGCCTCTGTTCATACTGTACATAAACCGCTTTCAGATTGAACCGGAGGAGCGGGCGCTCTCGGTGAAATTCGGTGGACTCTACAGAGATTATCGGCGTTCTGTCCGAAGGTGGTTCTAGGCTGCGTCGGCGACGTTCGAATGCCAAGACCCTGTTTAGGTCGCTCACGCGATACGTCTAGGAATTCCGACGCTCTGCGGCGGCTTCGTTGGAGGAGTGTTCGGATTGTTCGGACGTCAGCCAGGCAAAGGCCTCCTCGAATTCACGGAAGGCTCTGAGTTGGTAGCCTCGATTGGTTGCGCAGAGTTCGAGGAATGCCGCCCGATCAAAGTTGTCTTTCGGACAGGTCAGCACTGCCACCCGGCCCCATCAACACGCCAGGAGGAGTGCACAGTAAGACCCCTTTTCATGCAAAGATCAAGGGGCGGAGGACCTCCGTTCTTCTGGCCGAAGTCGTAGCCATTGAGAGAGGGTCACATCGCGACGCCACCTCCGGCCTGTATGGTATCGCCGGTGATCCACCCCGCATCGTCGCTCACGACAAACGACACAACCTTTGCAATATCAGCCGGTGTGCCGAGTCGTCCGAGCGGAGACGCCTGCACGCCGATCGTGCGGAACTGGGGGTCGCTCAGCATGTCCGTCTCCGTATAGCCGGGAGAGACCGTGTTCACCGTGATGTTCTTGGCGCCAAGCTCCTTCGCGGCCACCTTCGTAAAAAACTCAAGGGCCGACTTGCTGGCACCATAAATGCTGATGCCTGGGAAGGCCAACTTCGTCCCACCGGTGGAGATATTCACGATGCGGCCTCCATCAGCCATATGTTTTGCCGCCTCCTGAAGCGCAAAGAACTGTCCCTTTGCATTGACGGCAAACATTCGGTCGTACTCCTCTTCAGTGGTGTCGACGATCGGTTTCGCCCAGAAAATCCCCGCGTTGTTGATGAGAATGTCCAGACGCCCGAAGGCCTTTTTCGTTTCCTGAAACAGCCGCCGAATGTCATCGACCTTGCTCACGTCTGCCTGAACGGCCCTAGCCGTCCCGCCATGGGCTTGAATGCCGGCAACGACTTTCTCTGCCTCATCCGCGCTCTTCGTGTAGTTGACCACGATGGCGGCCCCATCCTTGGCCAACCGTTCGGCAATACCTCGTCCGATTCCGCGCGATGCGCCCGTCACGACCGCTACCTTCCCGTTGAGTGAAGCCATGACACTCCTCCTCTTGCGTTGAGAACCTGTGAGTCTATGCTGTTCCATACTCCTGCATCTCTGCGACAGATATACGCATAGATTGTTCCAACTTCATCACGGCGCGACGATTTGCAAGAGCCTGACAAACTTGAAGAATTGGCCTGGATGGACGAGAGGATCATTCAAGCAGCGGCGAGTGCCGACGGAGACAATGCCGTCATCTCGGCAGATGCCGAATCTTCGGCCCGAACGGTTGGTTGGATGCGATTACACCGCAAAGGCGGCCGCATGATCGATCGCATAGTGCTCGAAAGACCGCGCCCGCTTCCCAGTCAGCGTCGGTACATCGGCGGTCACACCGGCCGTCCATCCCTGCCGCACCGGGAGGAAGATCGAGGTGAGAAACACCGCATAGTCGCGTGAGAGACCTGCCCGGGTTGCCATGTGAATGAACGTGTCGTCATCGATCGGCGTATAGCTGAGCTTGCGGTCGGCCACTTTTGAGATGACAGTTGCGGCGTCATAATAGCTCAAGGCCTCTGGGCCGGTCAGGTTGAAGGCATTGTTGTCGAAACGGTCGGTCATCATCACAGCGGCGGCACTGGCCGCGACATCGCGAACGTCGATGAAACTCGATCGGCCTTCACCGGCTGGGACGGCAATCGCTCCCCGTTTGATGTCGTTGAGCCAGAACGTATGAAAATTGTCTGCAAACCAGTTGGGGCGAAGGATCACGAAAGGGAGGCCCGTGCGGATGAGAAACAGTTCGTCCTGCCGATAGGGAATCTTTTCATCGGCATCCACGCCGATGGCGGTTTGGAGCACGACTTTAATCTTTCGATCGGCTGCCGCTTGAATGACCGGCTGGAGCCACTCCACGGCATTCGTGTACCCGCTCGGCAACAAAACAAACACACGATCAACTCCGTCGAAGGCGGTCTGGTAGGTTCTCTGATCCGCATAGTCAAAGCGCACGACCTCAGCTCCCGCGAGCAACGTCGTGTGTCGTGAGGCCGCTTTCACCTTTTCCTTCGCCGCGAGCAGTTCAGTCACCAGAGGAGCGCCCACGTGACCCGACGCACCAAGGACAAGAATCTTTCCGGGCATACAGTCCCTCGCTCAAGGCGTGATCTATTGTAACGCTGCCATCGAGGACCATCACTCGGGGGTTCCCTTGTGGCAAACGGTGGTCGCGGGTCGTATGCTGAATGTGTACGAAGGAGGTGTTATGCTGACACGACGCATGGCCCTCGTTGGTATAGTTTCCACTCTCCTGATGTGGCCAAGCACCCAGAGTGTGGGTGGGGAGACCCCTCCGCCCAATTC
>JAICVE010000259.1 GCA_025935475.1 Nitrospira sp.
AGGCCGCCGCCGACTTTAAGATAAAGAGAATCACGTTTGAACGCCTCAGTAAGGTTTGGAAAGAGTCGCCTGACGTGATCTCCAAACAAGATGTTGATGTCGCCGAGGCGGACGATGAAGGCGCCAAGAACCACATGCAGCAACGGGCCATCCTGCGCGATTACACGAAAGTGCGTGCTCCCTACGACGGCATCATTACCGCCCGGTTTGCGGACCCCGGCGCCTTGATCCAGATCGCGACCTCCTCAGCCACGAGTGCGATTCCGCTATTTACCATTATGGATCTCGCCACGGTCCGGATCTACACCAACGTGCCGCAAGACGATTCACCGTGGATCATTTCAGGGAAGACGAAGGCCACCGTGACGGTCAAGGAGCTGACTGATCGAACGTTCACCGGGACTGTGACACGGTCAACGTTGGCCCTCGACCCCTCGACCAGGAGCCTGTTGGTGGAGATCGATTTGCCCAATCCAGACCGCGTCCTTCGACCGGGGACGTTCGCGGAAGTCACACTCGTTCTTCGCGAGATTCCGAACGCTCTCGCGTTGCCGGCACAAGCCGTCGTGAGTCAGGTGAAAGGAAAGGTCGTGTTCGTTGTCGAACAAGGGCACGCCAAATCCGTACTGGTCCAGACAGGCATCTCAAACGGACACTGGGTAGAGATCGTCAGCGGTCTTCAGGGAGAGGAAGAGGTCGTTGTCGTCGGCAAACGCCGAATGGCAGACGGCATCCCGGTTCGCGCCACCCCCTACTCCTTGCCAGCCGCAGAAGCGGCTCAACAAAGTTTCGAACGGCGCTCGGCCGGTACCAGCGCATCTCCATCGAACAAGTAGATGATGAAATCACCATGGCTCACCCTCGAAGAGGAGAAATGATCATGACATCTCTTCGGTTCCAATTGATGGCTTGCGTCAGCGTGACGTGCGTGATGCTCGGTGCGATCGAGTTGCGAGACAGCATGGCACAACCTGGTCACGACCAGGCGTCCCTGCCAATGCAAGGAAGCTTCCTCTCGTTCCAACAGGCGGTCGACACGGGCCTCAAGAACCATCCGTTCATGCAAGAGGGCAACGCGAACCTCAAAGCCAATGAAGCCCGGACCGCGCAAGCTCGTTCCCTCTACTATCCGCAAGTGTCTGCCAACTTCGATAGTGCGGCCGGCGCGGGGCGAATCAATCCTCGCTTTGTGACGCCAGCCGGTGGGCTGCTCCAGCAAAACCTCAGTTCCTATGCTGGCGGCGTACTCGCCACCCAACGGGTCTACGATTTCGGTTTCACGCAAAATTTGGTGGAATCGAATCAACTGCAACAGCGTGCCTCCGAACAGGATATCAATGCGAGGCGCGCCCTTGTGACGCTGTCAGTGCAGCGATCGTATCTCAACAGCTTGAAGCGACGAAAGCTGGTCCAGATTGCCGAGGAAACCGTGAGGGAACGGGGAGTCATTACCGGACAGATCGAAATCCTGTATCGGCAGCAACTCAAATCGAAACTGGATTTCGATTTGGCCAGAGTGGAATTGGTCAATGCCCAATCGCTCCTGGTCAAGACCCGCAACGATGCAAAAGCCAGCTTTGCGGATCTGAACCGTGCCATGGGGATTGCGGGCCCCGAGGACTATGTGCTCGAAGACATCTCGGTCGACGTGAGGCCCGTGAGAGCATTACCCGACTTGCTGTCGGACAGCCAGTCCCACCCCGAACTGCAACGGGCCAAGGAGCAGACAGCTTCCGCTGAGGCCAAGACACGTGCCATGAAACGTCAGTATCTTCCGACCGTGTCGGCGATCGCGAGCGGAGGCAGTTACGACACCTTCGATTCCAGTCGAACGGATGTGCCGACCGGAGGTTGGTGGGCAGCCGGCGCGCTTGTCTCGATGCCGCTTTTCACCGGCTTCATGATCGAGAATCAGGTTCGCGAGGCGAGTGCGCAGCAGGCTGCTGCGCAAGCCGCAAGTCTCAATGTCGAGCAGGCCTTGACCCAGCAAGTGACCAATGCGTACCTCGATACGGTGACGTTTGCTCAGCACATCAAATTGGGAGAGGAACAGGTGAAGACCTCGCAGGAAGCCCTCCAACTCGCCAAGCAACGCTACAAGCTCGGCCTTGGCACCATCGTGGAAGTGACGCAGTCGGAAGTCGCGCTGACGGCCGCAGAAACCAGGTTGGCCGAGGCTCAATACGACTACAAAATTGCCGAAGTGACCCTGGCCTATGCCTCGACAGGCGGCATCCAACTCGCGGTGGATCCTACCATGCGGTAGACTGCCTTCGCGGAGATCGTGATCATGGAGCGTGGTTGCGGGCGGACTGAGGAACCACTGACGTCTGCCAACGACTCATGTCGATCACCAACTCATCCTTCGTGTTGGCAAAGATCGTGTCCCACACGCTGCTGCGTTGCCTCACCACCGCTTCGGAAGGTTCAAAATACAGATCAAACCCCTTGGCCGCCGTGGGACGCATCGGGTACCGACGGTCGTAAATCATGCCATAGGTCGGAATTCCGTAGACGATCTGCCAGTTGCCGAGGAGGACGTGCAACTGGTCGCCGTGCACGTACATTCCGCCTGACGTAATCACCCGCTTGACCGACGTTTGGGGCTGGCTCAGATAGAAGGTGACCCGTTCGTTGTATGTCGACGCAGCAAAGGCATCGGCCAGTTGCGGAGCCAGCAACGCCACCTCTTCATCCTTGAACGCGGGGATGAGTGGCGCCTCACCTTGAAACAAGTTTTGAAGCCAGATGCGATGCTCCTTCACCGTCATGCCGTTGAGCAGGCGTGTCATCTGATCGGCGGTAAAGGCCTTTGGATGGGCATGGTGCCCCGGCGGCCATTCCGGGAGCACAGCGTCGTCTTCCTCCAAGCGGACATAATTGACCGGGTCTTCGTAGATGGTGCGATAGGGCACGTATGGAATGGCACAGCCGGCGACCAGGAGCCAGATGAGAAGTTGCGGAAACAGGACCAAGAAGGAACCGCCTCTTACGAGCCGGCTCCCTGCGCATTCCTGTGCCACCTCCGTCATCGTCACGTCAGTCGGTGATGGTCACCGTCATCTCGACCCGTTCCAGCGGGTTGTCCCGGCCATCGCGTTTCATCGCGACAACGGCATCGGCCGCTTCCATCCCGCTCACGACCTCGCCGAACGCCGTATATTGCCAATCCAAAAAATGCGAATCGGCCACACAGATGAAGAATTGGGAGCCGGCACTGTCCGGGTCGTTGGCGCGCGCCATCGAGAGGACGCCCCGTTTGTGCGGTTTACTGTTGAACTCTGCTTTGACCTTGTATCCGGGGCCGCCCATGCCATGAGAGGAGCGATCAGGATTCTTGCTGTTCGGATCCCCTCCCTGGATCATGAATTTTGGAATCACTCGATGAAAGGTGGTGCCGTTGTAAAATCCTTTCTTGGCCAGGTCGATGAAGTTTTTCACATGGCCGGGCGCGACATCATGAAAGAATCGGAGCACGATATCTCCGATTCGCTGGCCTTTGCTGGTGATCGAAATCGTGGCTCTCGTCTTCTCCGTCACGTCAGCCATGGCTCCATTCCCTTTCCTATTATCGGGTGAACAGCGCGTCTCCTACCGAAACACAAATGGCGGCGGAGCGACGCCGCCTTCCAGCCCCTCATTGATGGCATTCCAGCTTTTCCCATCATCATCGCTTCGAAATGCGCCGGCGTTGGTCCCGGCATACAGCGATCCATTGGATGACTCGACGAGCACCTGTACGGCCATGCTGGTCAAGCCGTGGTTCAGCGGAACCCATTGCCGCCCCTTGTCCGTGGTTTTAAAGATCCCATGGCCCGTGGCGACAAACAAGCCGCGGCTGTTGAACACGATCCCTCGTATGGAATCATTCGGCAACGCGCGGCTGATCGAACGCCAAGTCGTGCCGCCGTCATTGCTTCGAAAGACCCCGCCGTCGAACGTCCCGGCGTAAATGCCGCCTTCTGGATCGATGGTCAGGACACGGATGAAATTCTCGATCATCCCCTCGTGATCTTTCAATCCATGGGGCAAACGCACCCAACCGCTCGAATTGGCCTTGAAGCGCAGGACCCCCTTGCCGGAAGTTCCAGCATACAACGTGCCGTCCGCCGACTGCGCCAGCGCATGAACAAGGATCTCATCGAGGCCGCTGGTCACCACCGTCCATCGGCCCTCAGCCCGATTTAATCGGTATGCGCCGTCGGCGGTCCCCGCATACATCTGATCGCCGACAGCCAGCAACGTCTTCACTTCCTTGCGCTTGAGCCCGGCGTTCACGGATTGCCAGGTCTTGCCTTGATCCGTGGTTCGAAACACTCCCTCTCGAAACGTGCCCACGTACACTGTTCCGTCCTTTGCCGTCGCCAGCGACAAGATAAACGGGTCGCTCACGCCTTCACCGGATTTCATCCAGGTTGTGCCGCGGTCTTCGCTGCGAAACAGGCCGAGCCCGAACGACCCTGCGTAGAGCACATCCGTCCCTACCAGCGTCAGGGCCTGGATGCTGGCGGCCTGTGGATCAAACGGACCGGGTTGGGCGGACGCCGTCGTCGTCGGCGCCGTCGTCGTGGCCGTCGCCGTCCCCGCAGCGGTGACCCTGTCGGTGGTCCGGATCTGCCGGGCCGTCGCGGACCGGCGGCGGCTCGCGGCGGGAACGGCCGCGTCCCTCGGCGCGCTCTGGCTGGTCTGCGTCGTCGTCGGCGTCCAGCTG
>JAICVE010000444.1 GCA_025935475.1 Nitrospira sp.
GATACCGCTCGACGAGCTGTTCGTGCCGGTTTGAGGGGCGGGAACTCGCAAACCGCGTGTTGGCGGGCGCGTCCTGGGCCTGCTAGACCTCTTTTCGGCGTCCACATGTTCCCGAAATCACGAGGCAATATGAGCGGCTTGAAAGTAGCGATTCTGGCGGCGGCGACGGCGTGGGCCATCCCGGCGATGGCCGGCGACGATGCGTTCAGGCAAGCCGTCAATTACGTTTTTTCGGGAAATGCCGAGGGCAAGACCCCTCAATTGGTGACCTCGATCGTCGACGAAAACAGGTGCATCATCTCGGTCGAGACACCCGGCAACTCCTGGCTCTACAATTTGAAGGAGATCAGGCCGGATAAGACCGTGATCGACGAAAAGAACGGCAGGATATCGTTTGAGGGCGACGGCACGATCGTAGAGCATACGTTTGATTTCCTGCCTAAGGTCGATAAGGACAATAAGAATTCCATCATGCTGCGGGGCGATGCCGGACGCACCAAGGACGCGCTCAAGCTGATCTTTACAAGATATTGTGTGCCCAAATCGGGATGAACGATCGCCGGGCCCGCTTTTGCCGCGCCTGACGCAGTGAAGACAGAAGAAGAACAATGGGTCTCTCGTGCTGCCGCGCCATTCCTGGCAGCGCCCGGCCACGCCATGAACGATGTGATGGAGTCCCGGATTTCGCACACAGGTTCTTGAGGGTGGTTTATATGCGAGGCAGACACCGGGCTTTCTGGGGTGCGCTCATGTGGACGTATCTCGTAGCGGGATCCATCGACCCAACTCGGGCGCAAGAGGTGGCTGCTTCGAGTGTCGCACCGGCCCCCAGCCAGGTTAGACCACCTGCTCTTCCGACGCTGCCCGGAGCTTTTCCGCAAGCGCCTTCGTATCCAAATTGCCGGAGCGCCAAGCTGAAGCGTTCGCCATCGGTCTCGCGCCGGCGCCGATGTGTTTCTGATTCTTACTAGAGCTTGCTACGTTCCCGGATGACCCCGAACATTGGCCCAGGCGCGCATGACCTACATCGAGCAGGCGATCAAGGAAGCGGTCGATCAGGGCTATCAACCCAACGTGGAGCGATACCCGGAGATGGAGGGGATTTCGCCCCTGCAGATTGCCATGGCGATGCAGGCCGACGTGTTCATCGACCCTGCATTCTGGAAGGCCCTCGGCAGGAAACGGGGATGGACCACGGACGACGATTTCAAATATTGGCAGAAGTCGGTCGTGGAATGGGAAGAAAAGTACTGGAAGAAATTCTGGCACCGCTTCATCGACCATTTGGCCGAAGGCAAGGATGCGGAAAGTTTCTTCCAGTCGCTTGATTCGAAAGCCCGGGAACGGCCGGACAGCCACCATTGACGTCGGCGTTGCACCATCCACCGACCTCATCATGGGAGCCCGAGCGAAGCGAGGGCGTCTCGAAGGATGGGCGGCCATCGCTCGACTTGCGTGGCCTCATGGTTGGAGATTCGCCTTGCGGCGCTCCTCCCCACGAAGAGACGGTTCACTCCGGCGGTGTCGGCTCGGCATCCTGTGCCAGGTACACGATCGTCAACATGCGCTGGAACAGGACGCAGCGCGACTTGTCCGGCAGTTTGTTGAACACCGCCTCGATAAAAGGCTCTATCAACTCCGCTCCCTCGGCCTGCCACAGGTACCTGCAGCATTCCATAAACTTCATTTCGGCGGCGTCGCCGCCGGTTCGCAGCAGCGGCTCGATTCCGTCGATGGAGAGTCCGAAGCCTCGCTGCAGCTCTTCGTCTACATCATCCCTGTTGAGCATTGTGCGCTCCTTGCTGAATCAGATCGCGTCGGGCCCGGACGAACTGCTCCAACACGACCGCAACCCCAAATCAGTCTAGCCGTTCAACTCGATTCCATCGCGGCGGTACGTCCTTACGCTGTGAATTCCATGAACTGCGGCCGTGTAATTGACGATGCGGGGACAATCGCCAGAATGGCCGCAGCGACGGTTGCAAGATCGATCGCACGCTTGGATCAAGGGCAGGCCATGGGCAATCACGCGAGAACATGGAATGCGTGGCTTAGGGTCTTCATCGCTCTCTATGTGCTCCTGGGCGCCGCACGGTTGCTGCACAACAGCGATTTGCAACGCCTCAGCCCGTTCATTTCGGTGAGCATACTCATGGGCTTTGCCATCGTGCATGGGATTCGCCGCTACGGTTGGACGCACCTTGTGGTCTTTTTCCTCGTCGCCTTCGTCGTCAGCTGGAGCTACGAGACCGTGAGCATCCTGACCGGATTTCCATTCGGCCACTACGTCTACACCGACAAGCTGGGTCCAAAGCTCTGGTTGGTGCCGTTGCTGATCATGCCTGCGTATTTCTCGATGGGCTACATCGCCTGGACGCTGGGACATGTTCTTTTGGATCGGTTCGACGACCGGCTGGCGGGCGCGGAGGTGGTTCTCGTCCCAGCGCTTGCGAGCTTCGTGATGGTGATGTGGGATCTGTGCATCGATCCCGCGAGCTCGACGATCTCAGGTGCCTGGATCTGGCGTGACGGCGGCGGCTACTTCGGCGTGCCCCTGGTCAA